>NZ_VDEU01000001.1:1462500-1762500 GCF_013393115.1 Pseudoalteromonas sp. Scap03
TCTGTGATGGGTTTAGCTACAATGGGGCTGTGTATTTTTTAGTTTTTTACTTTTAGGCAGCTATGCAACTTATTCAAATAGATAAAGCACGTTATCGTAAACATTTAAATCGCGTTATTGTCGGCTGTGCAGCAGGTTTAGCTGTGGGCAGTTTAGCAATTTCACAAACCTTAATTGCATTATTTCCCGATGAAAGTGGTAGTCATTTTCATTGGAACTTATTAGGCGTAATTGTTACGAGTATTGGCATTGGCTGGTTGTTAAATAAATACCGAACACATCCTTTTATGACCGAGGTGGTGTATGTGTGGGAGCTTAAAAAAGCGCTTAATAAAATCACTCGTAAAATGGCTAAGCTAAAAGCGGCGGGACGAGAAGGTAACCCCGATGCATTATTGGCGATTCAATATAGTTATGCGGGCTCACGATTATTATGGCAGCTTGACGATAACACCATCACTATGGATGATTTAGCGATTAAACAAGCCGAGTTAGATAGCGTTGCGGCCAAGTTCAACTTAACCTTAAATGCTGATGACTACAATGATGCAATTTTAAAGCAGTTTTAAGTTATAGGGATTGCAAAAATCATAACCCTCTAAGGCCTTCTGCTTTTTTCTTACGTATGAAAAACACGTATGTTTAGTGCTTAAGCAACTGGAAGGCTAGCAAAAACTATTAGCCTCATTAAAATAACGTTTATTACTGATTTTTTGCAAAAGCTTGGGAGTCATAAGTGAAAAGAGTACTAATAGTGTGTTTGGGAAATATATGCCGTTCACCTACCGCAGAGGCGGTATTAAAAGCTCGCGCTAAAAAGTTAGGTATTGATCTGCTAGTGGACTCGGCAGGGACTATTGGTCATCACGAAGGTAATCAACCAGATAGGCGCTCAATGCAGGCTGGTGAAAAACGCGGTTATAGTTTTAAAGGTATTTTTTCGCGCAAGGTGCGTAGTAGTGATTTTAGCGAGTTTGACCTTATTTTAGCAGCCGATAAACAAAACCTGTCGGATTTAACCGCACGTTGCCCTGAACATTTGCAGTACAAGCTTGCGTTGTTTTTAGAGTATGGCGAGCAAGCACAAAGCGCAATTCCCGATCCTTACTATGGCGGTGATGATGGCTTTGAAAAGGTACTTGATTTAATAGAGGCCGCCAGCGATAACATACTGGCTAAGATTTAATCCCTATTTTTATTATTAAAGTTAAATTTAACAAGCTTTTTTTCGTATTGCACTGCGTCCCTAAAGTAAGTACATTTTATGCTCACTCAGAGGGGAACTTATGAAAACAAAAATATTACTACTCGTTTTATCCATTGCTTCTTACTCTAGTGCTGCCAACGAGATTAGTTTTTCGGTTGGGGGAGGCTATCCTTATTTAGTTATTCCTGAAGTGTCTTTATCATCTAACGACAACACACAGCGCTGGTATGCAAACTATAAACTAGGCCTAGATGATGGATTTTCAGCAGGTTTTGAACAAGCAGTAAGTGATAATAAAAAGCATGCTTTTGGTGCACTTGTGGGCGCTATTGGCGCAAGAGATACTGATAAAAAGTGTGAAAGTTCAACAAATGACGATATAGCAAGTGAATTTGGTAATATTATAGGTTGTGCAATTAGCGGTATTTTTGATGAAGAAACCACTAACGGTGTAGGGCTTACTTACAGCTATAACTTTAATGGGTTAAACAACTCCGGTTTTAGACTGGAATTAGATATAGGCTACGGAAAAGCAAGTGATAGTAACGAAAAAAGAGCGGATGGCGGTATTAGTTTAAGCTATGAATTTTAACTGCTCTGAGAATAGCAATTGAAGCAAAAGGCGCTCATCGCGCCTTGTTATAGTTAGTTAACGTTTTACTTTAAAATCGAGCTGTACTTTAGAAGTTGCTGCAACCGCTTTTCCATTTTCAAATTTAGGGGCATAGCGCCATTGCTCTAATGCTTCTACTGCCGACTTTTCAAAGGCCAAGCCACCCTCAGAGCTAAGTACTTGCAGATTTTTTACAAAGCCAGATTCATTGACTTCAAACTCCATAACTACGCTGCCATCTTTGCTAAATCGCGCTTTGTTTTTAGGGTATTTAGGTTCAACGCGGTATAGTGGTGTTTGCTCTTGGCTTTCTTTCCACGGCACCATTTTAGCTATCGCGATACAGTGTTTAGTGGCTTCATCACTTTTGCCTTGTTTTTCATACAAGCCAATTAATCTTGAATGTGCGGTAAGCTCGGCGGTGTGATCGTAATTTAAGTTTTCATCAAATACCTTTACTACGCGATTAAGTCGTTCAATTGCTTGAGTGTATCTTTTTCTACCCTCAGCAAACGACGCCATTAAAAAGTCAGCTTTTATTCGTTCAACCGAGTTTTCAGGTAAGTTAGCTTGATAGTACTCATCGGCTTCTTCTAAGTAGTTTTTAGCTTCATGGTATTTTTCGTAGCCGAATTTATTGGCTAATATGGTTGCCGCTTCTAATTTCATGTCAGCCAAAAATTTAGGTTTGTTTTGCGTATTTGCTATTGCAATCACTTGATCTAAATAATAATCCGCTTTTTGAGCTGAGGGCGCAAAATTAGCCATACCAACTAAAGAATCAACGGTTTCTAACGATTTTTTACCATGGTTATTAACAGAAATAGTATAGGCTTGCTGGTAAAGTGAAAAACGCTTTTCAATCCATTTTTTGCCATAGCCATTAATTGATTTTGCATAGTTAATAGCTAAGTTTGCGGTGTTATCTGAATTATCACCGTAAACAGATTTACCTAATGTATAAGCACGCTCGGCAGTTTGTTGTACATTGTCTGCAGCTTTAACCGCATCCAGGTAACTTTGATAAGCATTGTTAAATTCTACTTGAGAGGTAGTTACTTGCTCTGCCTGTGAGGTGGAACACAGTACTGATAAACTTAAGCCCATCAGTAATACACGTTTATTTAGTTTCATAATGATCCCTATTATTTGTCGGTGGTAAATTAGCAAATCCTTATGTGTATGTCATCATTTTAGGTAAACCAAGGTAAATATGCGTTGCTAATATATTTATGCTTACATATTGAAAATAGCCGCTGTCGTCGCAATATATTTGACATTACTTAGGGTGTACTACGATCCAATTTTGAACTTTTGTGATATTATCACTTTATCGTGTCGTAGTTTTTTAATATTTGGATTGGTCGTGGCGCAAGTAAGAGCAAGAGTCCAGCTTAATGTTGGCAAAAATAGTGATATTCCTGCAGAAATTATCTCGTTTAGTGGCTTAAAAGATGGCCAAGAGCATGTTGCTTTAGTATTTAATAACGCCGATACCCAGCAAGGTGTCCCACTTATTCGTATGCATTCTGAATGTTTAACCGGTGATGTATTTCATTCGTCACGCTGTGATTGTGGTGAGCAGTTAAACGAGTGTATTGAAATGATGCATGAGCAGGGCGGTATTTTACTTTATTTACGCCAAGAAGGGCGTGGTATTGGTTTATATAATAAAATTGATGCGTATGTACTGCAATCACAAGGTATGAATACTTACGAAGCTAATAACCATTTAGGTTTTGCTGATGACTTACGTGACTTTTCAGATGCAGTGTTAATGCTCAATGCGCTTAATTTAAAGCACGTTAAATTAATGACTAATAACCCTAAAAAGCTCAATGCATTAAAAGATGCAGGTATAGAAGTTGATTCTGTTGTGGGTACTCATGCTCACATTAAAGCTGGGCTTTCAGGTAATAAAGCGTATTTAGAGACAAAGATTAAGCATGGCTCTCACATGCTAGATATTAAGAAAATTAAAAAACCTTAGGGTCTGTTGACCTTTCAAGGTTAAATTTTCAGCAGTCTGTTTGGTATTTAGGCAAGGCAGAGCCTATGTGGTGTGGTTATTCCCCATAAATATGCGATAACGCAGCATCAATGCCAAACAGGCGCTGCCCGAAGGGTTCTGCCTAGGGGCGATTTACTCTTTGTTGCCTACATGGATGTAGGTAAGGGGCGTGAGCAGGACGCGGAAGCTTTGCTCGGTTTTGACTTAGCCCACTAGGTTACAAACCTCGCGCCGCGATTAAATCGCCCCTAGTTTGAACAAATTTTAATCCGTAAAGGGCAGCAGACCCTAATATTAACGGCATTTATCGCCGCCACCTATGTAATACCAACCAGCGCCGAGTTATACTCGGCGTGTTTTGTTTTAATTAAGAGCAAGTATGTCTACACAATTACGAATTTTTAAAGCGGATGCGGCATTAAAATGGTTTAAAGCGGGTTGGCTAATTTTTAAAACTCAGCCATTAACTTTTATTTTTATGCATTTGTTTATTGGCATTGTTGGCTTGTTGTCGTTATTTTTGCCGGTATTACAAATAGCTGCAGCATTGGCTACACCATTTTTAACCGCTGGTTTTTATCAAGCCGTGCTTACCAAGCAGCAGGGCGGAAAAATTATGTTAGCCGACATTTTGAAGCCCTTTTCAGCCAAAGGAAATCGGTTAGGCTTATTTCGCTTAGCGCTTTATCAAATGGGGGCCGGTATTTTAATTGCCCTGCTTGCCAATGGGTTATTTGCTGATGCAATGGCGGTTATGACACAGCCAGACCTAGATCCAAACACCGCCGTTAGCCAAATGCTTGAGAGTATTTCGCTTGCAAACGTGGCATTGTTTTTAATTGCGCTCTCAATTTACTTTACTTCGTTTGCCTACGCAGTACCGCTGGTTTATTTTAATAAAGAGCAACGTATTTTAAATGCCTTAAAAAGTTCGTTTATGGTGTTTTATTATAATATTTTACCATTAAGTGTTTATGGTATTATTTGCGCATTATTAATGGTGGTGTCGATGTTCTTATCGCTACTACCGCTGTTGATTTTAATGCCAATTTGCTACATTAGTTTCTTTGTATCTTATCAGGCTATTTTTATGCCCGTTGTGCCACCAAGTGATGACAGTAACATTAAGCCTTTAAGTAGCGAGCAAAGCGGGCGCTTTGACGCTTAATGGATGATACATTAAAACAAAAGTTAAAAAACTATGTGCTTTGGTTACTAGGAAGGCAAGAGTATTCGCGCCGAGAGTTAACTCAAAAGTTACAGCAAAGAGAAGCAACCGATGAATTCATAGAAAACCTGCTTGATTGGTGTGAAAAGCACAACTTTATTAACGAGCAGCGTTACTGTGAAGGGTTTGTAAGAAAACACATATTTAAATGCCATGGCTTAAAGCGAATTCAAAGTGAAGCCATGAGTAAAGGGATTGATAGAGCACTGCTTGAAACAGTGGTTGATGAGCTGGAAATAGATTGGTTTGAGCTCGCGCAGGAAGCGTACAACAAAAAATATTCAACGACACCGGCAAACCTCGAGTACAAAGAAAAAGCTAAGCGCGTGCGCTACTTAATGTATCGAGGTTTTAGCTATGATCAAATAAATTTTGCAATGCAAGCACAGTAAATACAGGTGAGACTTTCACATGCAGCACATGACTACCGCACAAATTAGGCAACAGTTTTTAGACTTCTTTGCCAGCAAACAACACCAAGTTGTTCCTTCTAGTTCGCTTATACCGGGTAACGATGCCACGTTGTTATTTAATAATGCCGGTATGGTGCAATTTAAAGATGTATTTTTAGGCGCCGAAAGCCGCCCTTATACACGCGCAACTAGCTCTCAGCGTTGTGTGCGTGCTGGTGGTAAACACAACGATTTAGAAAATGTTGGTTACACAGCACGTCACCATACCTTTTTCGAAATGCTAGGTAATTTCAGCTTTGGTGATTACTTTAAGCAAGATGCAATTAAATTTGCGTGGGAGTTTTTAACTGAGGTTGTAAAACTACCAAAAGAAAAGCTGTTAGTGACCATTTACCATGATGACGAAGAAGCCTTTGGCTACTGGGCTAACGATATAGGTTTACCTGAAGATCGTATTATTCGTATTGCAACGAGCGATAATTTTTGGTCTATGGGTGATACCGGCCCTTGTGGTCCATGTTCTGAAATATTTTATGATCACGGTGAGCACATTTGGGGTGGTCCTCCGGGCACTCCTGAAGAAGATGGCGACCGTTTCATTGAAATTTGGAACTTAGTATTTATGCAATACAACCGTCAAAGTGACGGGACTATGGAGCCACTTCCTAAGCAATCTGTTGATACTGGTATGGGCCTTGAGCGTATTTCAGCTATTTTACAAGGTGTGCATTCAAACTACGAAATCGATTTATTCCAAGGCTTAATTGCCGCCGCTGCAAGCGTTACTAATGCACAAGATATGGATGATAAATCGCTTCGCGTGGTGGCGGATCATATTCGTTCGTGTGCGTTTTTAATTTCAGATGGGGTTATGCCATCAAATGAAGGCCGTGGTTATGTATTGCGTCGTATTATTCGTCGTGCAGTACGTCACGGTAATAAGTTAGGTGCTAAAGGCGCGTTTTTCTATAAATTGGTTTCTGCACTTATTGAGCAAATGGGTCAAGCGTACCCAGAGCTTGCTAAGCAACAAGAAATTATTGAAAAAGTACTGCGTATTGAAGAAGAGCAGTTTGGTAAAACGCTTGAGCGTGGTTTAGCTATTTTAGAAGAAAGCTTGAGTGATTTAACCGGGGATGTGATCCCAGGTGACTTAGTATTTAAACTTTACGATACCTATGGTTTCCCTGCCGATTTAACAGCCGATGTAGCGCGTGAGCGCCAAATGACCATTGACCAT
Source organism: Pseudoalteromonas sp. Scap03 (assembly GCF_013393115.1). Taxonomy (GTDB): domain Bacteria; phylum Pseudomonadota; class Gammaproteobacteria; order Enterobacterales; family Alteromonadaceae; genus Pseudoalteromonas. Next base: position 1,469,213 of record NZ_VDEU01000001.1, read on the forward strand.
CAAGGTTTTGAAGCATGTATGGCAGTGCAACGTAAAACAGCACAGCAAGCGGGCAAATTTGGTGCAGATTATAACGAGCAATTAAAATCAGACAAGCATACTGATTTTAAAGGCTACGATAGTAATCATTACCGTGGCACTGTGGTAGAAATTTTTGCCGGTGGCGAATCGGTATCGTTATTAGAAGATGGTCAGCAAGGTATTATTGTTTTAGACCGTACTCCGTTTTACGCTGAATCAGGCGGCCAAATTGGTGATAGCGGTACAATTACTGTTGCCGGTGGTGAGTTTAATGTAACAAATACCACTAAATTGGGTAATGCTTTTGCTCATCATGGAACAGTTCAAGGGCGTATTGGCGTTAACGATAAAGTGGATGCGACTATTGACGATGCGCGTCGTGAAAGCATTAAGAAAAATCACACAGCTACGCACATTTTACATGAAGCATTGCGTCAGCTTTTAGGTGAGCACGTATCGCAAAAAGGCTCACTTGTGCAGCCAGAACGCCTGCGTTTTGACTTCTCACATTTTGAAGCAGTGACCAAACAAGAACTGCGCGAAATTGAACGTGTAGTAAATGACGAAATTCGTCGTAACTTTGCACTTAACACTGAGCTAATGGCAATTGATGATGCTAAAGCAAAAGGTGCTATGGCATTGTTTGGCGAAAAGTACGATGACGAAGTACGTGTAGTAACCATAGGTGATTACTCAATTGAGCTTTGTGGTGGTACACACGTAGAGCGTGCAGGTGACATTGGTTTATTCAAAATTGTATCTGAAAGCGGTATTGCTGCCGGTGTTCGTCGTATTGAAGCGGTAACCGGTGCAGAAGCAATCGCGTATGTTAATGAACAAGAACAGCAATTAGCAGATGTTGCCGCGCTTGTAAAAGGTGACAGTGCGTCAGTACTTGAAAAAGTAACTGCCTTACTTGAAAAGTCGAAAGGACTTGAAAAGCAAGTTGCCCAACTTAACGATAAACTAGCCAGTGCGGCAGGTGCATCATTACTTGATTCAGTGGTTGAAATTAATGGGGTTAAATTGTTAGTTGCCAACGTTGAAGGAACTGAATCAAAAGCGCTTCGTGGCATGGTTGATGACCTTAAAAATAAGATTGGCTCAGGCGTTATTGCTTTAGGTGTTGCCAGCGGTGATAAAGTAAGCCTAATTGCGGGTGTAACTAAAGACTTAACCGGTAAAGTAAAAGCGGGTGAGTTAGTTAACCACATGGCAGGCCAAGTAGGTGGTAAAGGCGGCGGTCGTCCAGATATGGCGCAAGCAGGTGGTTCTGAGCCACAAAACTTAACTGCAGCACTTGATAGTGTAACAGCTTGGTTAACTGAGCGTACTTAAGCTTAAGTGGCACTTATAGTTCAAAAATTTGGCGGCACTTCGGTAGGCTCAATAGAGCGTATTGAAGCGGTCGCCGACCTTGTTGTTAAAACTAAGCAACAAGGCCACCAAGTGGTGGTGGTGCTTTCGGCAATGTCGGGAGAAACCAATCGCTTAATTAATCTTGCCAAACAAATCGACTCTCGCCCGAGTGGTCGTGAACTCGATGTATTACTCAGTACCGGTGAACAAGTCTCTATAGCTTTATTAGCGATGGCGATTATTAAACGCGGCCATTCTGCGGTAAGCTTGTTAGCCGATCAGGTGAATATATTAACCGATAACATGTTCGGTAAAGCCCGTGTAGAAGACGTGGCTGCAACGCGTTTAAAACATGAACTTGAACATAACCGTATTGCTATTATTGCCGGCTTTCAGGGGCGCGATATTGAGGGCAACGTGACTACGCTTGGGCGTGGTGGCACCGATACCTCTGCAGTTGAAATAGCGGGTGCAATAAAAGCGGATGAATGTCAGATCTATACTGATGTTGATGGCGTATATACAACAGATCCTCGTATTGAACCTAATGCACGACGTTTAAGCCATGTAACCTTTGCCGAAATGCTTGAGCTGGCTAGTTTAGGTGCTAAAGTGCTACATATTCGCTCTGTAGAGTCGGCTGGTAAGCACAATGTACCATTAAGAGTGTTATCTAGCTTTAAACCTGATGAAGGTACATTAATTAGTTTTGAGGAGAGCGATGTGGCGAGTAACGTTGTGTCGGGTATTGCATTTAATCGAGACGAGTGTTTGATTAAGGTACATGGAGTACCGCAAGGCACAAAAGCGCTTGCAAAAATTTTGAAACTTTTTGCAGATAATGGCATCGAAATAGATATGATTAATCAAATTAATCATAAAGTTGAAAAAGTCGACTATGCTTTTACTGTGCATTTAAATGATTATTTAAACGCACTTGATTTGTTAGCGGCTGAGCAACAGCAATTTGACGCACAGGCAATTGACGGATTAACTAATGTGGCGAAAGTGTCAGCTGTGGGTATGGGGATGAAATCTCATTCTGGAGTGGCGAGTTTATTTTTTGATTCGTTAGCACAAGAGAACATTGATGTGATGTTTGTTTCAACCTCAGAGATAAAAATTTCAGTTTTAATAGATGAGAAATACCTTGAACTGGCTGTTCGTGCATTACATAAGACATTTTTAACAGAAAATGAATAGATTGAGAGTTTTTACTTACTTTTTAGTCTAATTTTAATTAAAATGTGTTGCGGAATCTTATAATTTTATTGGAACATGGGAGCAAGAGAATGCTAATACTAACTCGTAGAGTAGGCGAGACCCTTATGATTGGTGACGAAGTAACCGTTACTGTTCTGGGTGTTAAAGGAAATCAAGTTCGTATCGGTGTTAACGCACCTAAAGACGTATCAGTTCATCGTGAAGAAATTTACATGCGCATACAAGCTGAAAAGTCTAACCCTAATCCGGGCAATGCTTAATCAAGATAATATAAAATGTGTTAGTTAAAAACTATGACATTTATAAAAGCCACTCACTGAGTGGCTTTTTTGTTAATAAAATCAATGGTTTCTTCGTTGAGTATTGCCTTGGAAATGTACTGCATACCGCTTTTACTTTTTAACAATAGGCCGCAATCTGTAGTAATCACTTCATTAATGTCGTGCCAAGCTAACTGGTAATTCTTGTAATGATTGGTTGATTTTATTCCGTCCTCGTCGAAGGTGAGAGTGACTTCAGAACCAGATGCTCTGCTAAGCATTTGCCTTGTTACCCACCAAGGACGACGATAATAAAAAGCAATGCACTCAAGTAAAGCTAACATAAGCAAAAATGTACCAAGGTAATGATCGCCTAAACCATAAATGCCAAATAGCCCTAATATCACAAGTAGCGCCAATAAAAAGTATTTAGGTTGTGCACGCTTACTATAAGGCAGCGATTGGTCGAAGCATTCATAAAAATAAGGTTTATCGAGTTTATAAGTTGTTGTAAAGACCATGTGTTTGCACTTAAAAGCTATTTTTTATTATTTTAGCCTAATGCGCAGCTTAAAAGGGGAAATGACTAGAAACTATTTATATTTTAGGCATAAAAAAACGACCCGTAGGTCGTTTCTTAGCTAAATAAATAATATTAGCAATTTGTCTCTTCGGCATTAACGCCTTCTTTTACTTCTTCACAGGTATCTTCTACCTTGTTTTGAACATCTGTCACGGCTTCGTCAATACGCTCACCGGCTTCTTCTGCATGATTGTCTTCACAACCCATAATAAATGCACTTGCGAATAGACCAATAGCTGCTGCTTTAAGTGTTGATGATTTCATAATGTAATTCCTTGTATATAAATTTAAAAAGAGGTTCGTTGTTTCTTATCTACCTGGGGCTTTTACCACGTAAAGCGCCAGAGACAAGTGAAATAACCAGTAAAACTAAAAAGATAAAAAATATGATCTTAGCAATTCCTGCTGCGGCTCCTGCAATACCACCAAATCCTAAAACGGCTGCGATTAGTGCGATCACCAAAAATGTAATTGTCCAGCGTAACATTGTCATCTCCTTGATTTATCTAAGTGTTAAAGTGTTGTTTTTATATAAGCGAGTAATGTGCCAGTATTTCATTTTGTTTTAAATCAATGGTTTATTTCGGTTTTTCGCGATTGGCTTTATACTGAGTTGGTAATTTTTACGATCTTATCGGTAACTTATTCACAGTTGTCTCTGATGAGATAATAAATAGTTGTTGCTGCTCTTTGTTTTGGTAAGACCAATTAACATTTGTTTTGAAGGTTATTAGTGGGTTAGTACAATAGGTTTGTTTTATATGTGTTTTTACAAAGTATTAGTGCTGTCTCTTATACACATCTGACGCTGCCGACGATCGCATAAGTGTATAGGCTCCGGTCTCGTGGGCTCGGAGATGTGTATAAGAGACAGCTATATATCTGGGTTAAATAAGCTATTTTAGGTGGTGTTAACCTTATTGGTGATATGTTACTTTTAGATTAATTGGTTTTACCAATTTACAATGTGTAGACAAAAGAATAGTTTTTGTTACTATTGGTGAATAGTTATTTAAATAAACCGATTTTTTATGTGTTTGGTTTTAAACAGGGGAGAATTATGGATATAGGGGCTTTACTCACAACTGCAGGCAATTTAATGCTAACAGGCATGGTGGGTGTGTTTGTATTTCTTTCTTTATTGATTGGTGCAGTGACACTCATGTCTAAGCTGGCTAGCAAGTTTTCTCAGCCAGAACTAGCAGCATCACAGAGAACACCATCTTTTAAATCTCAAGGTGTGCCAAATGAGCACATCGCTGCAATTAGTGCTGCCATTGCTCAGTACAAAACAAATAATAATTAGAGGAGCATACCAATGGCTAAATTAAAAATAACAGAACTCGTACTTCGTGACGCACATCAGTCGCTCTTAGCTACCCGCATGCGATTAGACGACATGTTACCTATTGCAAAAAAAATTGATGACGCAGGATATTGGTCTATAGAATCTTGGGGTGGAGCTACCTTTGATTCATGTATTCGTTATTTAGGTGAAGATCCATGGGAGCGTATTCGCGCGCTTAAAAAAGCGATGCCAAATACACCACAGCAAATGCTACTTCGTGGTCAGAACTTATTGGGATATCGCCATTATGCTGATGATGTGGTTGAGAAGTTTGTTGAGCGCGCCCACAAAAATGGCGTAGACGTATTTCGTATTTTTGATGCCATGAATGATGTACGTAACTTAGAAACTGCCATAAAAGCGGCGGTTAAAGTAGGGGCACATGCGCAAGGTACAATTTCTTACACAGTAAGCCCTGTACATACATTAGATATGTGGTTAACACTTGCTAAGCAGCTTGAAGAATTAGGTTGTCATTCAATTTGTATTAAAGATATGGCGGGATTGCTTAAGCCTTACGATGCAGAAGAACTCATTAAAGCGTTAAAAGAAACGGTTTCCATACCTATTGCAATGCAATGCCATGCAACAACGGGTTTAAGCACCGCTACTTATCAAAAAGCGATTGATGCCGGCATTGATATGCTCGACACAGCTGTATCGTCTATGAGTATGACTTATGGTCATTCAGCAACTGAAACAATTGCTGCAATCGTTGAAGGGACCGAGCGTGATACCGGGCTTGATTTAAACCACCTAGAAGAAATTGCCGCTTACTTTAGAGACGTACGTAAAAAGTACGCTGCGTTTGAAGGCAGCTTAAAAGGTGTCGATGGCCGAATTTTATTAGCCCAAGTGCCAGGTGGTATGTTAACTAACATGGAAAACCAGCTTAAAGAGCAAGGTGCTGCTGATAAACTAAACGAAGTGCTACTTGAAATTCCACGAGTACGTGAAGATTTAGGCTTTATTCCACTCGTTACACCTACCTCACAAATTGTTGGTACTCAAGCGGTATTAAATGTACTCACTGGTGAGCGTTATAAAACCATTACCAAAGAAACTGCTGGCGTATTAAAAGGTGAGTATGGTTCAACACCTGCACCAATGAATAAAGAGCTTCAAGAGCGCGTACTTGATGGCAGTGAAGCAATTACCTGTCGCCCTGCAGATATTATTAAACCTGAACTTGAAACTTTAGAAGCTGAGTTAAGCAAGCTTGCGCAGGAGCAAGGGCTAACTTTAGCCGATGAGCAAATTGATGATGTGCTTACCTATGCATTATTTCCACAGATTGGTTTGAAATTTATTAAAAACCGTAACAATCCTGATGCATTTGAGCCTGTTCCTAGCGCTGATGATAACGCCAATAAAGCACCTGAAAAATCAGCGGCAAACAATAAAAGCGTTAAGGCAGAGCAATACAGCGTTAAAGTAGACGGTAAAGTATACGATGTCGTGGTTGCTCAAGGTGGTGAGCTAAAAGAGGTGACGTTAAAAGACTCAGAGCATATTCCACAGTCAGCATCGGTTGCCTCGGGTGAAACTCTAAATGCACCACTGGCCGGTAATATTTTTAAAATTAAAGTAAAACCCGGTCAGGTAGTCAATGAAGGTGATGTGGTAATTATTATGGAAGCCATGAAAATGGAAACCGAAGTACGCGCCATGCATACCGGTACGATTGCTGAGGTGCTTGTTTCTGAGGGCGATTCAGTGTCAACCGGCGATGCAATGATTGCACTAGCTTAAGGAGTAAATAGAGGATGGATGGTATTTTAAACCTCTGGCATGCCACAGGCATTGCTAACTTTACATTTCCTGGGCTGATCATGATTGCCGTTGGTTGTTTGCTATTATTTTTAGCAATTGCCAAAAACTTTGAGCCGTTATTACTACTGCCCATTGGTTTCGGAGCTATTTTAACTAATATTCCAGTAGCTGGTTTATCAGATCCAGGTGGCTTACTTTACTATGTGTATTATGTTGGTATTGATACCGGTATTTTTCCGCTATTAATATTTATGGGAGTGGGGGCCTTAACTGATTTTAGTGCCCTGATTGCCAACCCGCGTATGTTGCTATTAGGTGCGGCAGCGCAGTTTGGTATTTTTGCGACGTTATTTGGCGCTATTTTACTTAACTTTATTCCGGGATTTGAATTTAGCTTACAAGATGCTTCTGCAATTGCGATTATTGGTGGTGCAGATGGGCCAACCGCTATCTTTTTAGCGTCAAAGCTGGCCCCAGATTTACTGGGCGCTATAGCGGTGGCTGCGTACTCGTACATGGCGTTGGTTCCTATTATTCAGCCACCTATTATGCGTGCGTTTACAACGCCTGAAGAACGTAAAATTCAAATGCCAGAACTGCGTAAAGTATCTAAAAAGGAAAAAATTATTTTCCCACTGATGGTGCTTACCTTAACTGCTATATTCTTACCTGCGGCAATTCCGCTGGTTGGTATGTTCTGTTTAGGTAACTTAATGCGTGAGTCGGGTGTAGTTGATAGGCTCAGCAACAGTGCGCAAAACGAAATCATTAATATCACCACCATATTTCTAGGACTTGCAGTGGGCTCTAAGCTTGCTGCCGAGCAGTTCTTAACAGTAGAAACTATTGGTATTTTGGTACTGGGTGCACTGGCGTTTGCTATTGGTACAGCCTCAGGTGTATTTATGGCTAAAGGCTTAAATAAGATATCAAAAACCCCCATAAACCCATTAATTGGTGCTGCGGGTGTATCCGCTGTGCCTATGGCAGCACGTGTTGTTAATAAGGTTGGGCTTGAAAATAACCCGCATAACTTCTTATTAATGCATGCCATGGGGCCTAATGTTGCAGGGGTGCTTGGTAGTGCTGTTGCGGCAGGTATTTTACTCGCTCTTGTGGGTTAAATATAATTTAGACTCAACCTATTAGCGCAGTTTACTGCGCTTTTTTTTTGCATAAAATTCACTGTTTTGACTTAAGCGGTTTCTTGTATAGGGTTTTTTGTTTAAAGTAATCACTCTTCATTTTTTAAAGGGCTGTCAAAATGTTACACACTCCGCTGGCAAAATATCTCCCGAATGTAAGCAAACTTGTTTTTGGCTGTATGGGTTTGGGAGGCGCATGGAATAAAGATGCGATTACCAGTGCGCATTTACAACAAACTCATTCATGCATAGATGCCGCCATTGAAGGCGGAATTAATTTTTTCGATCATGCTGATATTTATACCTTAGGCAAAGCCGAACATGTTTTTGGTCAAGCTTTGGCTGAGCGACCAGAACTTAGAGAGCAAATGTATATTCAGTCTAAGTGTGGTATTCGCTTTGCTGATGATCAAAACCCACAACGTTATGACTTTTCAGCTGATTGGATTGAGCGCTCGGTAGAAGGCTCATTAAAACGATTAAATACTGAATATTTAGATATACTTATGTTGCATCGTCCTGATCCTTTAATGGAAGTAGAGGAAGTTGCACAAGTATTTAGTTGTTTAAAAGAAAGTGGCAAAGTGCGTCATTTTGCGGTGTCTAATATGTCGCAATATCAAATACGGTTTTTGCAACGCGCTTTAGATATGCCGATTGTGGCCAATCAAATCGAAGCGAGTTTACAAAAACATCAATGGGTTGATGAAGGCGTTTATGTGGGTAATGCCGATGGCAAGGATATTAACTTTACCCCAGGCAATATTGAATATTGCCGTGAGCATGAAATTCAGATTCAAAGTTGGGGCAGTTTATGCCAAGGCTTATACTCTGGTGGTGATTTATCAAAGGCCTCGCCTGCAGATATTAATACCAGTATTTTAGTCAGTAAGCTTGCCATACTTTATGGTACAACAGCAGAAGCTATCGTATTAGCATGGCTGCTGCGCCACCCAGCATCAATTCAACCAATTATTGGCACTACTAACATAGAGCGAATAAAAGCATCCTGTGATGCGGTTAATGTTAACTTAAGTCGTGAGCATTGGTATGAGCTATATATCAGCGCGAAAGGCTGCGCTTTACCATAACCTAGTGTAGGGTGATGATATGAACATATTTGTTATTTTAATTAGCTTAGTCATTGCTTTGGTGATCATTATTCCGTTACTGGAAAAATACCAAAGTAAAATGGGGCTTGAGAGCGCTACTAAATATAGTAAGTATATCTGGCCACTGGTGATGATCTCTTTGGTTGTGCAGCTTATTTATGTACTCGTAAATTAACTCTGAAATCTAGCACCAAGCAGCTTAGATACAATGGGTAATTCGTGAAACTATTCAAATATCTATGCTGGTTGGTATACTCATGACATACAAAAAAGCCTTTGCGGGTTATCCCTGCAAAGGCTTTTTTATTTAATCATTAAGCTTTTTATTTAAGTGCCAACTGAAGTTCTCGGTTACGCTCAAGTTGCGCAATAAAGTTATCAGCAATAGGCTTAAACTTAGCAAGCTCTGAGCGTGGTAATGGCTCAGATTTAGGTAGTTTCACAGTTTTGGGGTTACGATGAACACCGTTAACTAAAAACTCATAATGTAAATGTGCCCCAGTTACTCGACCTGTTGAGCCTACAGTACCAATTTTCTCACCTTGTTTGATTTTTTGCCCTGTTCTAACTAGACGTTTGTTAAGGTGTAAGTACTTAGTAACGTATTGTGTACCGTGGCTTATAAATACGTAATTACCGTTATATTTACTGTAGCCCGCTTTAATAACTTTACCATTACCTGATGATACAACAGGCGTGCCTGTACGCGCAGCATAGTCAATACCTCGGTGTGCTTTTACTTGTCCTGTAACAGGGTGTAAGCGGCGAGGATTAAAGCTTGAGCTAATATATTTAAAGTTTACCGGTGCACGTAAGAAGGCTTTTTTCATACTACGCCCTTCAGGGGTATAAAAATTACCGTCGGTGTGTCGAATTGCTGTGTAACGTTCGCCTTGATTTATAAATTCTGCGGCAATAATCTTACCGGTGCCAATAAATTCACCATCAACAAAATGAGATTCATATATTAAGCCAAATTCATCACCTTTACGGATGTCATTTGCAAAATCCACGTCCCAACCAAATATATCGGCAAAGTTCATGATTTGGCGCTCACTTAAACCAGCAGCAATTGCTGACGTCCAAAAACTGCTAGAAATTTCCCCACCGGCGGTTTTGCTCAGTGTTTCTATTTCTTTGCTGTCAATTGAAGTATCGTATTGGCCTTCGTCATTAAGGGTGACATATAAGGTATCTGTTTTAGATATAACGTAACGCAACTGAGCCAACGAACCATCTTTTGCAGTAGCAAAGCTTAGTGTTTCACCTGGATGAATTTTGGTAAGCTTGCGTGTTTCAGCATTTGTGTTAACCAGTTTATAAAGCGTTTGCGCAGAAAAACCAGCGCGCTTAAAAATGTTCGCTAAATTGTCACCATTTTTAACAAGGTGATCAACAAAATCATATTCTGGAAGCTTTTGTGCTGCTTGCTCTGAATTTAAGTCAGTGAGTTTTTCGTTTTCACCTACTTTTATTTGTAATTCGTAACGCTTACCAATCTCTAGCGTGTTCTCGCTATTGTCTTTGGATGCAGTGGCTTTTTCAGAAGGTAAAAAGGCTAAGGCAACAATAGCAGAAACCAAACCTAGAATAAGCATTTTGTGTTTTTTGGGGAGCGTGTTAACCACGTGGACCATAACGTGCCTTTTTCTGCTGTCAAGATAATAAATAGATTATATTGCAGGATATAACGAATAATCTATGAATACTAGTATTTTGTAGATTTAAACTCGCGTTAAATTAAGCTAAAATCATAGGGTATTCAGGCTGTTTGTGTGTAAAGTTGAATAACAGCACTATTTTATATTCTTGGATACTTTGCTTTTTCATCGTAATGTTAAATTAGCTTTTAAAACGATTTAATTGCGAGAAGTGATTAATTTACAAACTGTTTTTTGGTTTGTTATAAACACTTCTAGTGTATTATTAATCGCTCGTTTATATCCCTTTTTAGAACGTACGCCCTGCATTATAGTTGATGCTGCGATTAGTTAAAAAAGTTGTTCTAATTAAGTGGAAATTTGTTATGTTAGCTAAATAGTTTTATTTGCTTTGTTATAACGCGCTAACAATAAATCGTGAGCATATTACACCCCTTCGTTGTCAGAATTTTTTGGAGTAACACACAGTGGATTTACAAACCGCTCTAGCAGAGATAAAACGCGGTGCAGAAGAGATATTAATTGAAGATGAGTTAGTTGAAAAATTAAAGTCGGGGAAAAAGCTAAAAATTAAAGCTGGTTTCGATCCTACGGCTCCAGATTTGCACCTAGGTCACACTGTACTAATTAATAAAATGAAAACCTTTCAAGATTTAGGTCATGAGGTTATTTTCTTAATTGGTGACTTCACCGGTATGATAGGCGACCCAACGGGCAAAAATGTTACCCGTAAGCCACTGACTCGTGATGATGTGCTTGCTAATGCTGAAACCTATAAAGAACAGGTTTTCAAAATTTTAGACCCAGCTAAAACAACCGTCGCTTTTAACTCTACCTGGATGGAGACATTGGGCGCGGCTGGAATGATAAAATTAGCAGCTCGCCAAACTGTGGCACGCATGCTTGAGCGTGATGACTTTAAAAAGCGCTATGCTGGCGGTCAATCTATCGCAATCCATGAGTTTTTATACCCACTAGTGCAGGGCTGGGATTCAGTCGCACTTGAGTCTGATGTTGAGCTAGGTGGAACTGATCAGCGCTTTAACCTATTAATGGGTCGTGAGCTGCAAAAAGATGAAGGTCAAAAACCACAAACCGTACTAATGATGCCTTTACTTGAAGGGACTGATGGCGTTCAGAAAATGTCAAAGTCACTAGGAAACTACATAGGTATTACTGATACGCCTAGCGACATGTTTGGTAAAATCATGTCAATTAGTGATGTACTAATGTGGCGTTACTATGACTTGCTAAGTAGCCTTTCTATTGAGCAAATTGCAGCGCAAAAACAGCGTGTAGAGCAAGGCACTAACCCGCGCGATATTAAGATTGAATTAGCGAAAGAGTTAATTGCACGTTTTCACAGTGAAGCCGATGCGCAAGCTGCTCATGATGACTTTATTCAGCGCTTTCAGAAAAAAGCACTACCTGATGAAATTCCAGAGCTGACAGTTAATATTGATGAAGACACTATTTTAATTGCTAACTTACTAAAAGAAGCTGGCTTAGTGGCGAGTACTTCAGAGGCCATGCGTATGATCAAACAAGGCGCAGTAAAGCTTAATGGCGAAGAAAAAATTACCGATACCAAATTGGAAGTAGCAAAAGGAACAACCGCTATTTACCAAGTAGGTAAACGTAAGTTTGCAAATATTACTGTAGCCTAAAGTTTCAGAGATTATAAAAACCAGCTTCGGCTGGTTTTTTTATAACTGATCAAAAAGTTAGAACAGCCCTAATAATTTCAACGCTAATAATAATTAGTAGCCAAAAAAAACGGGCTTGATTTAGGGTATTGAGTAGCTTTGGCATATCATCGGCAATTGGCAAGCGTTCTACACCGACCCGCATTTTATTGAAACGCTGCTCAATATAAATAGCAGGCCCACCAAGTTGCACACCTAAAGATGCAGAGCACACACTTAATAACCAACCTGTATTTTTTTGATAAAAATGTCGGCCATAATGCTTAATATAATGCATGCTTTTTTTACTGGCTTTAAGTGAAGCTATTGTCAGCGCGAGTAACCGAATGGGAATGTATTCAATAATAAAAAGAATCAGTTTAAGCGGCGTCAAAAAAGAACTGTCGGGAGCTATATCAGTGCGCCACGCTTGTTGGATTAAGGTAAGCAAGCGGTAGGCGAGAGTAGCAATGGGGCCCAATAGTAAAAAAATGAAAATAACTACAAAATAATGACGGGCCGTTCTTAGTATGACACTTTCCATAACCGCTTTAATAATCCCTGGGTTTGAAAGTGCCTTAACTTCTCGGGCTACTAGTGGTTTTAATAATTCTCGAGCAGTTGATTTTTGATTTTTTTTGGTCAATTTCGCAATACGTATCGCTTTTTTATTTATGCTACTGCTTTCTAGGCACAAGTATAAAATAAGACCGGATAGTAGTTCAGGGTAAAAGGCAAACTCCAGCAGTAAAACCACAATAATCATAATCACAGTTAGAACAAGTGTGCTTGCTAGTAAAGCGGCTAAATAATGATATTGTTTGCTGTCTGCTTTTTTATAAACACGCTGGCCAATTGCGTTAAAAATGGCAGAAAGTATATGATTAGGGTGATACCAGCTAACTAAAGGTAAAAAGCGCTCAGCTAGGAGCGCACAAATAAATACAATAAAGTCCAAATGATTTTGAACAATATTATTGAGCATTTACAGCGTAACCGCTGTTAACTTTTCTAGTAATGCCACAACCATTTTTGATGAATTAATAGAGGCTGTTTCTAAGTACTCTTCAAATGATTGCGGTGACTCTTTGCCAGCAATATCAGACATTGAGCGAATAACAACAAATGGTGTGTTAAGTGCAAAACACGTTTGTGCAATTGACGCACCTTCCATTTCTACTGCTAGCATTGTAGGGAAGTCATTGCGTGTTTTTTCAATACGAACAGGGTCACACATAAATGAGTCACCAGTACAAATTAAACCAACAAGCGTTTTTACTTCGCTGATTTGTGCAATTGTTTGTTCGGCGGCTTCTACTAGCTTAGGGTGTGCTGTAAAGCCTGCAGGCATTTGTGGTACTTGGCCAATTTCGTAACCAAACGCTGTTACATCTACATCGTGATGACGAACTTCTGATGAAATCACTACATCGCCAACGTTAAGCGAAGGGTCGAAACCACCGGCAGAGCCTGTGTTAATAACACAATCAGGCTTAAAGTTATCGATAAGTAAAGTGGTTGCAATAGTTGAAGCAACTTTACCAATGCCTGATTGCACTAAAGTAACAGTATTACCAGCAAGCTCACCAGTATAAAATGTAAAGCCTGCTTTGGTTAAAACCTGTGGATTTTGCATCGCTTCGCGCAAAATTTTAACTTCTGGCTCCATGGCGCCAATAATACCAACATTCATAGTGTTAAATTCCTAAGTTTGAATAGCCTGATTATACGTGAAGTCTGCTATAAAAAACAAAAAAGCGAGTCATTTAAAATGCTCGCTTTAATAGATTGCTTTAACTCAGTAGTTATATTTCAGCAAGGGCGGTTGAATGTGCTTTTGCTTGAGAAGGTGATAATACCGCAGGCTTATGGACTCTAGTACGAGTCGGGCGTGCAGGTTGTGATTTAGCAGGCTTGCCTAATTTAAACATAATGGCATCGCGAACTTCACTTGGGCGGTAGCCTGACTTTACTTTCATACGAATATGTGGAATGCCAGCGGCTTCTAATGCACCGTTAACAAACCAATCACGCTGTGCTTTGTGACCATCTTTGTTGGCATTATTAACTAAGTCAACCGCAGCCACTATGGTCATTTTTTCTTTGTCGACTAACACAAAGTCGAGCTGCTTATTTTTTGCTTTAGCCAATGCCGCACGTTTAGATTTGACAGATAGACCTTGTTTACAGTCAATCACATCGATTAGTTTAACGCGACTAACAATTTTATATTGGTCGCCAACAGCGCGTTCTAATAAATTCAGAAACGCCCCTTCTACTTGGGTAAATACACTTTGCTTACGAGTAAAAGGATAAGGGTTTCCGCCGTCATCACTAAATTTTGACGCAACTACAGATGCCCCAACAACTAGCACTAATATTAATAATAAAGCGAATTCCATACGGTAACTCCATAACAACAAATTGACACTGCTTTTCTAAAGCAATTTATGTGCCCAAATAGTTGTTATGGTTATTTTAGATACCGTTGGTGTTTATAGTGCTGTGTATCCGCCCTCTATACCTTTTACTGCAATCGCAACGGCATCATGCGCATGCAGAGATTCATAGTGGTTAATTTGTAAAAAATAGTCGCTAAACTGTTTTGCTTCTAAGGTAGTTTTAATTTTTCGTGCTGCGTCTTCACAAAACATCAAGTTTTGACCATTTAAACGAGCAAACTCTTGTTCGTCTTCACGTTTTACCGCGGCTTGTACTGGTGTTTTAAGCTCATCTTCTAGTAAGTTTATTAAGTTAACTACATCAAACGCTTGAATGTTTTGATCTAGCTTTACTTTAACATTAGCAATAGAACGCTGTGAATGCGGGGTTGCTACAATGCCTTGAGTTGTTCCAAGCCACTCTAAAACCTCTGATTGAGTTAGTGTTTCTTGAGCAAACTTTTCGCTAAACGCATTTTGGATAAGTTGACGAGCAAGGGCTGCAGAGCAGGGGCAGGTTGATGAGTAAGTAACATCAACACTTAGCTCAAAACTAATAACACCTTGGTTTATAGTACTGGTAAGTATAACTGGGTAGCTTTTCCAGCCGGCTTTGCCACTAAGTAATGATTTACGGCGCAGCGGTAATTCAAATTTAAATTCGATTTGTGCTTTATCGCTTAAGCCTTTATGGCTGGTGATAAAGGTATCTAATGCTTGTGCTAAAGTGTGCGGGTTGACCTGTTGCTCCGTTGAGAGGTGATCAAGTGCTAAAAACAGACGCGACATGTGGATGCCTTTGGCATCTTCTTGGTGTAAATTAACAAAAGCGCGAGCTTTTGCATTAACAGTAACTGGAGCTAAATCAAGAGATTCAAAAATAAAAGGCAGCTCTATATCGGCCATTCCTACCCAGTCTAATTTACCTGTTTGTAATGCTGCAGCTGTGTTAGCAATATCTGGCATAGTCGTTTGCATGATACGTTACTCGTTATTTGCAATATTTAAAAAATCACATTTTACACTAAATAAAGAATTGCTGAAATGCAGCAAATAACAGCAAACATGAAATTTTACTGTTTTTATCGCACAACATGAAAATAGCTGATAGAAAATGCTAAAATTAGCTTTTAATCATACTTACTTATAAAAACTAAGCATTTAGCCAAGAGAAACACTGATATATGACAGATTCTTCTTTGAACCCGTGGGTTCGAGTACTTTCCAGTTCAATAACTCGTTTTGGTGAGTTTAAAACTGCAGCTATTTGCTATGCATTATTACTGACGGTATCGATGGTTTTATCGAGTATGTTTTACTATGTTGCTATTGGAGAAGTGAACTTAGTTGATATATTAGCTATAGTATTTTTTACTTCAGTTGTTTCTCCTCTGGTGATTAGCGTACTGCTAAACTCTATTCGGCAACTTGATGCCTCTTATGCCTATTTAGATAGTGCCACAAAACAAGAAAAGCTTTTAAATCAAACTCTCAAAGACAATATTAATCGTTTAAACATTGAAATTGACGAACGTAAAATGGCCTTCCATGCCAAGCATAGGGCAATAGAAGAGCTCAGACGTGAAATTGCAGAGCGTAAAAAAACGCAACAAGAGCTCGCACAACAAGGTATGTTACTGCGCTCTATTGTAGACTCCTCACCAGATTTATTTTATTACCGTGATAACAATGGGGTGTTTGCCGGTTGTAATAAAATGTTTGAAGAGGTGATGGGCAAAACCAGTGGAGAATTAATTGGCAAAGCCGCAGAAGAGATATTTCCAAGCCACTTTTTATCTGAAGTATTAAGAACCGATGAGCAGGTTGAACGCACTCATCAAGGTTTAACTATCGATGTAGAATATTCTGTAAATGGTGAAATAAGATGGTTTGAACTGAGAAAGCTTCCCTTCATAAATGAGCAGGGCGATTACATTGGTTTGCTAGCCTTTGGCCGTGACATTACCAGCCGTAAAGAAGCCGCGCAGGCACTGGAGACTGCTTATAAAGATAAAGGGAAATTTATTGCCACCTTGAGCCATGAATTACGCACTCCGCTCAACGGTATCGTTGGCTTAACTCGGATGCTATTGGATACTGAACTTAATAAACAGCAGCGTAGTTGGTGTAATACGGTGTTTTCAAGTGCAGAGACATTGGGTAATATATTTAACGATATTATAGATTTAGATAAAATAGATCGTGAGCAATTAGATATTGCTGCCAACGAAATTAATGTTTCTGACTTTATTAATGACGTGGTTAACTTTGCAGGCCTCATTGCGGAGCAAAAAGAGCTTTCTTTTGAAGTAAAACGCTCTGGAACACTCGATATATATGCTCTACTTGACCCCACTCGTTTACGCCAAGTGGTATGGAACTTAATTAATAATGCGGTTAAATTTACCCAGCACGGTAGTGTCACCTTAGATTGCGGTAGAGAAAACCGTGAAGATGGCCCATGGCTTATTATAAAAATACTCGATACCGGAGAAGGGATTCCACAAGAACAACTTACACGCATTTTTGATATGTACTACAAAGCACCTGACCTTAAAGGGACCAATGCGATTGGTTCAGGTATTGGCTTAGCCGTAACAAAAGCGCTAGTAAGTGCTATGAAAGGCATTATAACTGTTAATAGTACCCCAGGAGAGGGCAGTTGCTTTACCGTTCAAATTCCGCTGAATTTATGTAGTGCTCCTACCGAACATAGTTATGTAGGGCGTAGCTTATATATTTTATTAGTGGAAGATGTGCCACTTAATGCTGAAATTGCTACTAATTTATTAGAACAACGTGGTCATGAAGTGTTGTGGGCTGAAACAGGTGAAGATGCTTTATCGTTTGTAGAAACCGAAGATGACCTAGATTTAGTGTTGCTTGATATGCAGTTGCCTGATATTAATGGCGATGAAGTAGCAAGACAAATACGCGCACAAAGCCATTTTAACCAGCTACCTATTGTGGCACTTACCGCCAATGTTCGCAGTGCTGAAGAAGAGCTTGAGGGTATTTCTATTCAAGGAGCGTTGGCTAAACCAATAAATACTAGCAAATTAGATAATATGCTCGCTGAACTCTTTGGTATTAAACAGTCGCAAATTGAGGCTCCTCAACGAGTAGTCAATCAAGAGTTGTTAAATCAAATAAATACTGACTTGTTAGATATTGAAACCATTGAAGACTTTGTAAACTCGATGGGGGTTGAAGTATTTAAACGCAGTAGTCAGTTGTTTAAAAAGCTAAATCCGCAATATCAACATGAGCTATTAGAATCATTAAAAACAGCAGACAGAGAAGAATATAAATCCGTTGCGCATAAGTTAAAAGGTGCCGCTGGTTCGGTAGGTCTGAATGATGTGCAGTTGCATGCAAAGCAAATGGAGCATGGTGCGCTGGAACAAAGTGATGAAGTATTAACAGTTTGGCTTGATGAATTAGCAGACAAAATAAATGAAGGACAACAGGCCCTTCATTTATTTTTACAACAATTAGAATAAAAAACTAATTAGCTGTCGATTTTACCAATGAAGCGGTAACCTTCACCATGAATGGTGCTGATCAACTCAGACGTTGAATTGTCGCTTTCAAAGTGCTTACGAATACGTCGAATAGTAACATCAACTGTACGGTCGTTAGCGCGAAGCTCACGGCCAGTCATGTGTTTAATTAGTTGCTCACGGCTAAATATACGACCTGGTGAGTCAAGCATTAAACGCAGTGCTCTGTATTCCCCTTTCGGTAGACGTTTTGCATCTCCATTTGGAGAAGTAAGGCAACGACTGTTTTCGTCAAGTTCCCAACCGTTAAAGGTGATCACGCCATTGGTTTCAATAGCTGATTCTTCACCACCTAGTGCGGTACGCGTAATTAAGTTACGTGCACGAATAGTTAATTCACGTGGGTTGAAAGGCTTAGTAATATAGTCATCAGCACCAATTTCAAGACCTAAAATACGGTCTACATCGTTGTCACGGCCTGTTAAGAAAATAAGACCAACTTTGCGTTTTTGGCGTAATTCGCGAGCTAAAATAAGCCCGTTTTTACCTGGCAGGTTGATGTCCATAACTACAAGATTGACGTCATCGTTATTTGTAAGCTTATCATGCATATCATCGCCATCAATGGCTTCAATAACTTTGTAACCTTCAGCTTCAAATAAACTAACGAGGTTTAGTCTAGTTACGTCTTCATCCTCTACGATCAGAATGACTGGCGTTTGCATCTTTAATTAACCTTTTTGGAGTGTGTTTTATTTATAAAATCGGCATGATTATCAGAGCCGACTACTAGAATTATAGGATTATATCTAAATGTTAACAAGTAAAAACAAATTAGATATAAACAGCTGCGTGCCCAAACCTACTATGACGTATTATTAAAAACCGCGGCTTAATTGATACTTAACGTTGAATGTATAATTTGAATTGTAGAGTCGAAGCCATTTCCCTTTAATAATTGATACATCCATCAACCACCTAAAGATACTTAAAATAATCAGACTAATTCAAAACGGAATTATATCACTTTCCAACTTTTCATCAATGTATGTGATATGTAAAACACAATTAAGTTCCTCAATTGTGTGAAATACAGCGTTAATGATACAACTGTTTAGTTGGTTATGTCTTAGTATGGTCATAAAGTTGTAATTCAAGTGGGTAAAAGCGTTCTTTCGCTTTTAGAGTGTAATAATAAATCGGGCGCCTTGCTGATACTCGGTATCTAACACAATTTCTCCGGCTAATGCTTGAGTCACTAAATTGTAAACCAAATGCATTCCTAAACCACTCGCCCCTTGGCCGCGCTTTGACGTTACAAATGGGTCAAATATTTTTGCTCGTATACTATTTTCAACACCTAGCCCGTTGTCGGTGTAGGTAATTTGTGTTTTTGTTTTCGTTACCACAATATCAATCTGTACTTCATTGTCATCGCCAGCTTCAAAGCCGTGCAGCAGGGAATTTAAAATAAGCTGATGGAATACTTGCTGTAGTGGTCCTTTTTTACTTTCAACGGTTAAATCTGCTGGACAATTTATAAGAACTTTTGGGTTTTTAAGTTTTAGCTCTTGCCCCATAGACAGTAGCGTGTCGTTAATTAAGTGTTGTAAATTAACAGTGCTGGTTATTTCATCATCTTTGAGCACCGCGACTTTTTTAAAGTTAGAAATAAGTTCTGCAACGCGGTTTAAGCTGCTATAGATTAGGTCTAAGTTTTCAATACCATCATTAGTAAATTGCTCAAATTGACTCGCGGTTAATGATTTATTATGAAAATTAACCTGTAGCTCTGCGAGTTTATCTCGCAGTAAAGTAGAGCCTGTAATACCAAGTCCAATTGGTGTATTTACCTCATGGGCAACCCCTGCCACCATTTGCCCTAATGAAGCCATTTTTTTGTTTTCGACAATTTGAGTTTGGTATTGATGCATCTTTTCTAGAGTAGATAACAGCTCTTTATTGGCCTCTCTGAGCGCAATAGTGCGTTGACTCACTTTCTCTTCAAGGTTTGAGTTTAGCTGCTTAATTTCTTGTTTATCTTCTTCATGGCGCTCTATTTGCCTTTGTGTGCGTGCAAGCATTACATTTAAGCTATTAGAAAGCCGAGTTATTTCAGTGAGGTTCGTTAAAGGCGCACGCGCATAGTAATTATGTTTTTTAGCTATGTTTTGCAACAACAAGCTTAAGTTTTCAATCGGGCTGGCAATCCTTTTTTGTAGCCTTAAAATAATCAAAGAAATAAAAATAAGTATTAAAGCCATAATAACGATATCAATTATAATCTTTTTAGTTATTAGCTGATTTAAGTTATCTAAGCTGCCTCTAATATAGACATAGCCAAGCAGCTGTTCATTATTGAGTATTGGGGTAATGTACTCAATGTACTCATCGCTAACTTGTGGTTCAGCAAAGTCATCAATGTTGTCCGTTTTAATAGGGACAGGTGGTGATTTTCGGGCATTAAAGCTGGTAAAAAACACTGGTTTATTGGTTTGCTCATCTAAGGCATATATATGTAAATTTGTAACGGATGATACTTGTTGAAGCAGCTTCAAACGTCTTTCTTCTGCAGGCCTATTTTTATTTAGTAATGAGGGCATCGCGTCAAATGCAATGATCTCAGATACCAACACAAGTTTACTAATGAGCTGTTTTTTTTGCTCTTGTGCGCTTAAGTAGGTAGAAATTGAAAGCGATAATAACAAACAGATAGCTGTTATAAGCATGATAGTTTTAAACAATATGCTACGAATGCTATTTTGCTTTACAGTTTTGGGCATTGCGAGAAGGTCATCCGTGTCAATTGTGAATCTAATAGGTAATAGTTTAGCAAAAACAGAAAAAAGTGAAGTAAAAAGATTAGCTTAATTACACTTTTTATTTTTAGCTAATCTACTTATAAAACATAAATATTTGGCTAAAATAGCCCATATTTATGTTTTGACAGGATATTAATAACTTTTTTAGCTACTGTATACGGCAAATTTATTGTTTTTAAATACTGTGTGGTAGCTGTCAAATTGGGTTTCTAAAATAGGTGGGTATTTTAAAAAGCTATTAGCTACTATAGTCAGTTTGCCTGCCTTAGTTAAATGTTGCTTGGCATGGGTTAAAAAAGATTCCGCAACGCTGTAGTCAGTTGCAATCCCAGTATGGAAGGGTGGGTTGCTAATAATTAAATCAAACTTGCCAGTAATATTATTTAAACCATCACTGAGTATGGCTTCACCGTTTACATTATTTAACTTAAGCGTTTGTGTTGTTGCATAGGCTGCAAGTGCACTTACGTCACTACAGGTAAATGTCAGAGCTGGAGTTTTTAGACCTAAAAAAGTAGCAATAAGGCCTGCGCCACAACCAAAATCAAGGACTTTTCCGTGTTTTAAGTTAGGAGCATTTTCTAGTAGCATTTTCGTTCCAGCATCTAGCGCACCATGATTAAACACGCCCGGAATACTGACCGCTGTAAACTCAATATCCCTTACACTTACAGTAAACTCTTTATGGTAAGTACTAATATCAAACGTGCTATTGAGAGTTAGTTCTGAAAATGAAAATAAAACACAATGTTTTGCTGAGTCTATTTTATTACTAAACTCGGCCTTACCGGCGAGTTGCTTTTCAATTGACTTAACACCGCTCTTGTTTTCGCCAACAACGAGTAGCTCTGCATCTTTGCTTATCACAGCACGTATGTTGTCTAACGCCATTAATAGCTCAGGTTTAGATTTAGGGTAATAAAGTATTACCAAATCATAATCGCCCGAATTAATTGTGTGGCTGATGGTTACGTCAATACCCGGTATGTTTTTTGCAAATTCACCATTAGCGTGATTATAACTAAAAGCGGTTATTTTACTTTGTGGATTGAGCGTTTTTAGCTCATTTAAAAAGCCATCTTGAACAAAGTTGACCACCAATATTGATTTACCTTTTAACTCTTCACTGTTACGAAGTAATAGTAGGCTCGGATTGGTTAATACGCTCATAAATGGCTTTACCTTACTTAATTATTTAATTAACGGTTACTTAGTACGTTCGAACATTAAATCCCATACGCCATGACCTAAACGCTGACCACGCTGTTCAAATTTAGTCAATGGACGTAAATCAGGGCGGGGGACATAGTCGTTAGTCTCAGATTGGTTTTTGTAACCTGGGGCTGCTTGCATCACTTCTAACATATGCTCTGCGTAGTTTTCCCAATCGGTTGCCATGTGAAATACGCCACCGATTTTTAATTTAGAGCGAAGTTTTTCAGCAAACTCAGTTTGTACAATGCGACGCTTGTGGTGACGCTTTTTGTGCCATGGATCAGGGAAAAATAATTGTAAGGTTGATAAGCTTTCATCGCTTATACAATCAGCAAGAACTTCTACTGCATCGTGTTCAAACACACGCAGATTAGTAACGCCAGCTTCGTCAGCATCCATTAAACATGCGCCAACGCCTGGGCGATGAACTTCTATGCCAATAAAGTTAAGATGTGGTGCATTTTTTGCCATTTCAACCAATGACTTGCCCATACCAAAACCAATTTCTAGGACTACATCATTGTCATTGCCAAAAACTTCGCTTAAATCAAGTAGGCCGTTTTTATGCTCAAGCCCCATTGTTGGCCAGCATTTTTCGATTGCAGCAGCTTGGCCTTTGGTTAATCGACCTTCGCGTTTTACAAAACTGCGAATAGTGCGGATATACTTACCTTCTTGCTTAGCTTGCTCAAGGTTGTTGTTACTTGATTCACTCATATTATTGGCCTGACAAAACAATGTGTTTAAAAATGGTTGCGTATTATCCCTGACCAGCGCTAGGTTGACAAGCATTAGGGCGTTATAGCTTGATCTTTTCAGTCACTACAATAGACTGAGCCGCCATTGAGCATTAGTAAAAAAGTAAATATGTTGGATTTAAAAAAACAGCAGTCAGATTGGTTTTCCAACCAAGTAGTTGACTGGTATCACCTTCATGGGCGCAAAACGTTACCATGGCAATTAGCTAAAACGCCTTATAAAGTGTGGGTATCTGAGGTGATGTTACAGCAAACTCAGGTTGTCACTGTTATTCCTTATTTTGAAAAGTTTATGCGAAGCTTTCCCGATATTATTGCTTTAGCAAATGCTGATGAAGATCAGGTTTTGCATCATTGGACAGGTTTAGGTTATTACGCTCGTGCACGTAATTTACATAAAACCGCTAAAATAGTTCGAGATAAATACCAAGGTCAGTTTCCTAGCACGCTTGAAGAAGTAATGGATTTACCCGGAATAGGGCGCTCTACTGCGGGGGCTGTTTTATCATTATCTTTGGGGCAGCATCACCCTATTCTTGATGGCAATGTTAAAAGAGTGCTTGCTCGTTTTTTCATGGTTGAAGGTTGGTATGGAGTTAAAAAAGTAGAAAATCAGCTTTGGCATTTAAGTGAACAACTCACTCCTAAAAATAATGTTACAGAGTTTAATCAAGCTATGATGGATTTAGGTGCAAGCTTATGTTCGCGCAGTCGCTTTGATTGTGAGGCATGCCCATTAAATAGCCGTTGTGGTGCGTTTAACGCTGGTAAAGTTAAGGAGTTTCCTCACTCTAAGCCTAAAAAAGTAGTGCCTAAAAAAAGCTGCCACCAGTTAATTATCAAGCATAACGACAAAGTGCTCATGGAAAAGCGCCCGAACAGTGGTATTTGGGGCGGATTATTTGGATTTTTTGAATTTAATGAGTACAGCGAGCTCGAAACTTTTTTAGCGCAACAAGGGCTTAAAAGTGACCTTAATGAAGTAACGCCTTTTACTCATGTATTTTCACATTTTGAGCTGACGATTAACCCGCATGTACTTAATATTGAGAAAGCCCCGGATGTTGTTAATGACAAGCAGCTGGTGTGGTATCCACTCGATCAATCAATAGAAGTAGGGTTAGCGGCACCGACTAAAAAGTTGGTTAAACAAATTACGGCAATAGTATAGAATAGCGTTATATTTAGCATTAAGGGGAAGAATCATGGCACGTACAGTATTTTGTCAAAAGTTACAAAAAGAGGCCGAAGGCCTTGGTTTTCAGTTATACCCTGGTGAACTTGGTGAGAAAATTTTTAATAATATTTCTAAAGAAGCCTGGGGGCAATGGCAGCATAAACAAACTATGCTGATCAACGAAAAGCATTTAAACATGATGGATCCAGAGCATCGTACTTTTTTAGAAGAGCAAATGGTTGGCTTTTTGTTTGAAGGTAAAGAAGTTGAGATTGAAGGTTATAAGCCAGTAGAAAAATAAATTAACTGTGCTTAGGATAATTAATAAAAAAGGGCTATAAGCCCTTTTTTATATTGTGTATACCGATGAATATTTTAGTTAAATCAAGTCATCTTGCTGATCGTTGTTTCTAATTTGTTCTTTTAAAAACTGTGCTGCTCTTGAATATTCAATTTCAAGCTCATCTCTCATCTTAATTAATTCATCAGCTTTTATTTCATCACTTTTACACTTATCTTCAAATGACTGCGCTAAATCAGCAACAATGTTAGCTCCTACTGTCTTCGATATAGATTTTAATTGGTGGCAAGCGGATAAAATTTCAGCTTTATTGCTTTGCAGCACCGCGAAGTTAATCGCTTTAATTTGTTCTTGGCTCTGCTCTAAATACATTTTAAAAAAGCGGATTATTTTAGCGTCATCGCCATTTATATACTTATTCGCTGACTCCATATCAATAGGCATGATTGGTTTTTCGGTCGAATTCACCTGTTGTGGTTGTTTGCTATATAAGTCATTCCATTGCTTTAATGTGTCCTCAAGTGCATTTAACTCAATAGGTTTAGTAATAAAGTCGTTAATACCTACAGCTAAACATCGCTCTCTCTCTCCTTTTAGAGCATTGGCAGTAACAGCAATAATATAAGGTTGTGCGTCAATCGATTCGAGCAATGACGCTTCTTCTCTAATTTTTTCAACCATATCGTAGCCAGACATTTTTGGCATATGTAAATCGGTTAAAATGAGCGAGTAGCTATTTTTACGCCACATATCTAGGCCTTCTTCACCGTTATTAGCCACCTCTACACTGTACCCTAGTATATGTAATTGTTCGGTGAGTACCTCTTGATTTAATAGGTTATCTTCTACCAATAATACTAGCCTATTTGCTGCCAGCGCTTCTTCTGAGTTTAGGTAGTGATTCATCGTTCTGGCTTTTTTAACTTGCTTAGGTTTATGCAAACCTGCAGCCACCAAAATTGAAAGCATGAAGTTAGATTTACATAATGGAGAAGCATTAATATAAAAAATACTTTTATGATTAATTACTGCTTCATCTAATTTACTTAATACCACCATTTGCTGGTTATTATCTTCTAGTGAGTAAAGTAAACTTCTTAGTAAGGTACTAATACTATTCATGTCTTCAATGCCATCAACAACCCAAATAATATCCTTGGCATCTTGGTGAGCTTCTACATCTTGTTGTTCATGAGCATAGGTTATTTTAGCCCCCATAAATGACAAGTAACGATAAATTACTTTACCGCGCTCTGCGTCGCTGCTGACAATAATGACATGTTTACCATTAAGTGTATTTTTATGGGCAAATTCAGTTTTACCTGCAGTTGAAAAAGGCAGTTCAACGGTAAATTCACTTCCAATCCCTTCATGGCTTGTTACATGTATAGTACCAAGCATTAGCTCGGTTAAGCTTTTACAAATTGAAAGACCAAGCCCTGTTCCACCGAACTCTCGCGTAATTGAGCTTTCTGCTTGAGTGAACGGGTTGAAAATTTTTCTTAACTGAGATTGGCTCATTCCTTTACCGTTATCACTTACACAAAAACGCAATGTAAAGTGATCGGCGGTGTTATTTGCTACCTCTACTGATATTCTTACTTTCCCCTTCGTTGTACCATTGGTGCTAGTAAATTTAATGGCATTACTACACAAGTTATATAGCACTTGGCGAACCCTGCCTGAGTCGCCCATAAGGTTATTAGGAATATCGGGTGCAATTGATAAATCGAGTTCTAAATGACGGTTTTTAGCAACCGACGATAATACCTTGGCTACTTCTTCTAGTGTATCTGCAATAGAAAACGGAACAGGATCTATGTTGAGCTTTCCAGCCTCAATTTTAGAAAAATCTAAAATATCATCTAAAATACTCAGTAGCGAAAATGCGGATTCACGAATAATAGTACTAAGGCGTTGCTGAGCACCATCAAGCTCTGTTTGGCGAAGTAAATCAATGGTGCCAATAACACCATTCATTGGTGTTCTTATTTCATGACTCATGGTGGCTAAAAAGGTGGTTTTAGTTTCACTCGCCTTTAACGCTTTTTGAGTTTGTTTTTCTAATTCAAATGTTCTGCTTTGTACTTCTGTTTCCAGACTGGTTTGTAGCCTTTTTAATTCTTTTTGTGCAGCTTGGTCGTCAGCTAGAACCATACTTACTTTTTTCAGCAATAAATTAATTTGTTGAGCAACGGTTTCTAACCCTCCATCAAGTTGCTCATCAAGCGTGCTTTGATAATTATCATTTTGTGTAATAGCCTTGAGTTCTTGAGTGAGAGAATCGGTATTTTTATGTAGTCGTTTTTTAATGTACTTATTAAACGCTATAGCGAATGCAAACAATGCGATCAGAGCAACAATAGCGGCAAGATATGCACTCATTGATAAATTTTGTGTCGATGATGAAATTAAAGGTTGTTTCTGCTCAATGATAAGTTCAGCAATTACTTGTCCCTCTGATGAGATTAAATGATGCAGAGTATTTTGCTCTTTAATGTATTTGCTAACAGCTAAAGGTGCAATCACTATACTATTGTTGCTATAAACTAACTCGGCTTTATTATTTGCATTAAAACGATGCAGAGTATATTTAAAGTCATTATTGAGTAAGCTTGCAATATCAAGAAGTAATTTGGCTTTGTTTTGCCCGTATGTTGTTAGTGCTTCAACAATGGGCTGCTCAAGGCGTTCAGCAAGTTTTGTGAGTGCAATAGTAGAGGGTTGGGGAAGTTCATTGTTCTCAGCATTGCTTTGTGAGTAAAGCGAATAGGCGACTATAAATAATGTGGAAATTATAAGGTTACTAACTAAAAATATAGGTAGTAGGCCCTTTATTGCTGAAGAGAACTTACTCTGCATGAGTTTTCCTATCGTGGTTTTATTAAAACGGTAAGCCTGTACCGAAAGCTATTGACTAATCGTAACACCTAAAAAAAATAATTCACTACGTTTTTTAAACTCTTTTGTTGAATAAATGCACGGTATGAACGAGATTTGTTGTTAGTTGTTTGAAAACCGTTCAAACAGTTGCAAAGGATAAAAAAAAAGTTGACTTGTAAGGGTAAAACTCGTTTAATACGCCGCACGCCCAGATAGCTCAGTCAGTAAAGCTATGTGGGAGTCGAATTATTAATCCGTTGTGATTACTAATAAGCACTGTTAAGTGCCTCGATAGCTCAGTTGGTAGAGCAGAGGATTGAAAATCCTCGTGTCCCTGGTTCGATTCCGGGTCGAGGCACCATTTATTAAAGTAATGGTGTTTAGATATTTATTTAAACATTTTTACGCGTGCCTTAGCACACAGTTTTGTGTGCCGACTTAGCTCAGCTGGTAGAGCAACTGACTTGTAATCAGTAGGTCAACCGTTCGACTCGGTTAGTCGGCACCATTTTATAAAAGTGAAATGCTTAGAGCAGTTCACTTGCACTGTTTAAGTGCCTCGATAGCTCAGTTGGTAGAGCAGAGGATTGAAAATCCTCGTGTCCCTGGTTCGATTCCGGGTCGAGGCACCATTTACAAAAAAGTTATCAATCTTTAAAATTGATAAAGTGCCTTAGCACACAGTTTTGTGTGCCGACTTAGCTCAGCTGGTAGAGCAACTGACTTGTAATCAGTAGGTCAACCGTTCGACTCGGTTAGTCGGCACCATTTATTTTAGTTAAGTGTTTTGATAGCATTTAATTAGCACTGTTTAAGTGCCTCGATAGCTCAGTTGGTAGAGCAGAGGATTGAAAATCCTCGTGTCCCTGGTTCGATTCCGGGTCGAGGCACCATTTATATAAAGCCTTGCTCATGCAAGGCTTTTTGTTTTAGTGTGCCGACTTAGCTCAGCTGGTAGAGCAACTGACTTGTAATCAGTAGGTCAACCGTTCGACTCGGTTAGTCGGCACCATTTATCAGATAAGCCCAGCATTAGCTGGGCTTTTTTGTATCTACCGCTTGGCTAAATTCTCAATCAATTTTCACTTGCACCAATATTTTATCTACCCTTTATTATTCATGGCTTTCACACCTGTTTGTTATTTATTGGACTTCCCATAGTTTGCTAGACACCCAATGAGTTACATTGTAACTTCTAAAAAGAAGTGTTTTATGAGCAAAGGCGAACGGTATACCCAAGAGTTTAAAGAAGCGGCTGTTAAACAAATTACTGAGCGCGGATATTCAGTCGCAGAAGTCGCTGAACGATTAGATATTTCTACTAAACGTTATATCACTGCGGAGCCAGTTATCAGATAAACCTAAAGCCGTTCAATCATCCGATTGAAAAATTGAAGATCGCTAAATTAGAAGCGCAATTGAAACGTGTAACGGAGGAACGGGATATTTTAAAAAAGGCCGCAAGGTACTTTGCCAGCAACCCCGAGTAAAGTACGGCTTCATTCGTTATCACCAAGATGAGTTTTCCATTACGACGATGTGCCGCCTTTTTAAACTGCATCGCAGTGGTTTTTATGCGTGGTTAGAAAAGCCTTTAAGCGATAGAGCGCTTGAAGATAATCGTTTGTTGAAACTGATTAAAGAATTTTATGTAGCCAGTGGCGGCACATATGGTAGCCCTTGGATACATGCAGACTTGCGTGAAGCCGGTGAGCAATGTAGCGTAAACCGTGCCGCTAAGATTATGCGACAACATAAGCTTAAAACGCAAATTGGGTATAAGCGTCGCCATATTAAAGGCGGAAAGACATCGCGGATTGCAGATAACTTATTAGCGCGCCAATTTAACCTGCCAGCACCGAATCAATCCAGGGTTAGCGACATAACTTACATAAGAACTTATGAAGGTTTTTTATATGTGGCGACAGTAATGGACTTATTCTCTAGGCGTATTGTGGGTTGGTCGATGGATAAAAATATGGACAAGCACCTTGTTATAAACGCACTGTTGATGGCTGTATATCAACGTCAACCGAAGGCTGAGGTAATGGTACATAGTGATCAAGGTAGTCAATACGGTAGCGCTGACTATCTCGTATTTATGAAGGAACATAACCTTGTGCCTTCAATGAGCCGCGCTGGGAACTGTCATGATAATGCGGTTGCTGAAAGCTTTTTTGCGACAATTAAAAAGCGAATAGTTAAGCGTAAGATATACTCGATACGCGAAGATGCGAAAGCTGAGATTTTCAATTTTATAGAAATGTTTTACAATCCAAAAAAGCGCCACTCACATACAGGCGGTGTTTCACCTGCTAAATTTGAGGAAGCGTACTATTCTGAGTTAAAAACTGTCTAGTGAAAGCTGGGAAGTCCATACTCAGCAATGATGATAATGTTGATTAAGAATCAAAAGCATTGAAATCAGAATTCACTAGTCAAATGAACCGATTAAAACATCAATACAGTGAGCAGTACGAAAAAATTCAAGACATGATAACCGACTTAGATAATAGGCATGATTATCAAAAGTCGTGTTTAAATTGGTTTTATGTCATGTGCTGCACCTTATTTATAATTGTAATAGCCCTTTTTCTTTGGCACTTACCATGGAAGTTAATTTTAGGAATTTAGTAGGAGCAGTTGTAACGTGCCTAAAAGAACTAACGAATATCAAAAGCTTGTACTTGCTATCAATAAGCACTTAGCATCATCTAATGCAATTGTTACAGAGTCAAAAATGTTGTACGACCCTGTTTCCGAGCAAGACCGAGAAATAGACATATTAATTGAAGATAACTCAGGCCCTTATAAACTTACAATAGGTATAGAGTGCACGGCTAAATCACGCCCAATTGGTGTGTCAGTAATTGAACAGTTAATTACTAAACATAAAAACGTCGGCATCCAAAAAATAGTAATTGTTTCAAAATCAGGATTTACTGTATCTGCACAAAAATTTGCAGAAAAAATGCAAATTGACGCTATATCTTTTGGTCAAGCATTAAGCCAGTCATGGCCATCATTCTTAAATAAAGCTAGAGATGTGAGGTTAATACTAAATTCAACAACAATTGACGACATAGACTTCAATGTAACCTTTATGGAAGATGCTGAAAAAGTTGAATATTCGCTAGAAAGCACAGTTTTAACTGATACAAATGAGAGATTGTTAATTTCAGATTTTGTTTATCATTTGATTTCATCATCTTCAACTCACAATATTAAAGAAAGCAACGTAGTTGATGTTGAAGTGATATATGGTGGCTCTAAACATCATGGTGAATGGACATTTAAGCATGAAATAATAATTACCGATAAGAACGGAGTAAAAGCTAAATGCACTAAGATGTCAGCCAACTATACTATTGTGTGTTCTTCATCACCAGAGCAACTTAGCTATGAAGATTTTAAGAATAAACCTGTAATATACGGCTCAAGTGATAACTTAGGAGCTAATAAAGATACTAATATAACAGTTACAGCAACAGGTAATAATGAAGGGGTTTCTATGGCTTTTAATATCAGTTCTCGTTCAGGATTAAACTTAAGGTAGTATTTTAACTAATCATGGATGAAAGCAAATTTTTAATATTAGTATTCCAATCGAACAGCTGGCTGGATAAAACAAAAGAAATTTCCTCAATTGTTGAAAATAGAAATAAATACGAGGTTTACTTTGGCAAAAGCGATAAGGTGTACGCTTATAATAAAGATAAAGTGCAATATTTTGAGCAACCTAAAACAATAGAACTAAATAAAAACCTCGTCCGTATTAAGAGTCGAGGTACCCATAAGTGGAATTTTGCGCTGTCTTTTGGAATTTACGTATGTTTATTTAATGACAAAGAGAAAAGAATAGAACTAACTAAAAACATCGAATTAGTCCCTAATATTGCAGAATATGAAGATACAAAAAAATTAATTGATTACTACAACTTTTTAGCTAAATCACTTGAAAATAAAACATCACATTTAAATTTATATTACGATAAAAAACTAAGTGCCATCCAACCTGAATGTGTCATTAGTAACTTTGTTACGCTAGCGCCAGCAAAGCATGAAAAAATAACAACCTATCCTATATTTCCTTTCGGTATAAATCCTTCACAACAAAGAGCAGTTATTAATGCCTTGGAAAGTCAAATTAGCCTGATACAGGGTCCTCCCGGCACAGGCAAAACGCAAACTATTCTCAACATAATTACCAACATAATCATACAAGGAAAAAACGTTGCTGTGGTAGCAGGTAACAATTCCGCAATTGATAATGTTTTTGAGAAATTAGAGAAAGAGCAAATAAGCTTTATCGCTGCAAGGCTAGGTAATAAGGATTCACAAAAGCAATTTTTTAGTGTTAAAGGAGATCTACCTGAATTTAAAGGTTGGTCAATGGACAGCAACACTGTTTATCACCTTAGAAATCAATTAAACCAAATAAGTAGTCAAACAACTCAGTTACTAGAAGCTAACAATGCATTGGCAGTTCTTAAAGAAACTCTAGTGCGACTAGATATAGAAAAGCAATATTTCGATAAACATTTTGATATTAGGCCTTTAAACATCAAACGTTTTTCATTTATGACTAAATGGAATACCCCTAACCTTTTAAGTTTTTTAGCTGATTTTAAGTACCACTCTCAATTTGAAAAATTAAGCTGGTTAACAAAATTTAAATGGTTATATAGATATAAAATCTACAAATTTGCTGATTTAAGACTATTAAACGAAAATATATTTAAAAGCATCATTAGCGAATATTATCAACGTAAAACAATTGAATTAAATCAAGAAATAAATAGCTTAGAGCAGCTTCTTATTCAAGAGGATTTTGAAAGCCTTGTACAAAGACAAACACAGCTATCTAACACCCTTTTTAAATCGTTCATAGCACAAAAATACCAGTCAATTAAAGATAGTGATTTAGACGAAAAGTCTTATAAAAGAAGCCAAGAAGCATTCGAAGAGTTTGTTAATCGATACCCTGTAGTGCTTAGCACTACTGATTCAATTATTAACAACAAAAGTGAAGCCGAGCTATTTGATTATTTAATTGTTGACGAAGCATCGCAGGTAGATTTATTAACGGGCTTTCTATCGATGTCATGTGCCAAAAACATTGTCGTCGTTGGTGATTTAAAACAGCTTCCACACATACCTGACGGTTCATTAAGCAGCTCTATAGACCAACAATATAATATAATGAATGGTTATAGTTACTTTCACGAAAGCCTATTATCTTCACTAGATAAACTGTTTCCTTTAGTACCTAAAACACTTTTAAAAGAACATTATCGTTGCCACCCTAGAATTATCGACTTTTGTAATCAAAAATATTACGACGGTCAGTTAATCACAATGACATCTTCTTCAACTGACCCTTTCAAAGTCATCAAAACGGAAAAAGGTAACCATGCGAGAAAGCCACCTTCCGGTAGTGGTTTTATTAATATTAGAGAGTTAGATGTTATCAATAATGAAATTTTAAGTGATGAATTAAAATTATCAGAGGTTGATGAAATAGGTTTTATTTCTCCATATAGAGCGCAGGCTGATCAAGCTTCATTACGTTTTTCAGTAAAAGATATAGCAGCCGATACGGTTCATAAATTTCAAGGTAGAGAGAAAGAAAGCATAATATTTAGTGCAACAGCAAACAGATTAACCGCATATATGGATAAGCCAAATCTTCTAAATGTAGCTGTTTCTAGAGCTAAAAAGCGATTTACTTTAGTTACGTCTCAAAACGTACTAAAAAAGCAAGGTTCTAACATAGGTGACTTACTGCGACATATAGAGTATCAATCACTGTCACCTTGCATTTTTGAAAGTAAAACTATATCAATTTTCGACTGTTTATATAAAGAATATTCATATGCTTTAACTTCATTTATGAAAAAAGTAAAAAGATCCTCTGATTATTTATCTGAAGATCTAATGTCTACTCTGTTAGATGATATTTTAAAGCAAAAATTTTATAGCTCTTTTTCATATCGGAGAAATTACACTTTAAGCTTATTAATTAATGATTCTTCAGTACTCAACACAGAAGAAAAAATTTTTGCTAGCCACCCAAATACTCATATTGATTTTTTATTGTTTAATAAGCTCGATATGCTACCAATTTTGGCGATAGAAGTAGACGGGTATGAATTTCATGAGCTTAATGAGAAACAGAAAATTAGAGATAACCACAAAAACAATATTTTAGCTAAGATATCACTCCCATTATTACGGTTATCTACCACTGAAAGTGGTGAGGGGGATCGAATCGAATCGGCACTAAATAGTGTGATTGAATTACCTGTAGATGAAGCTGAATATTAATTTGAGATATACATTTTTATAAGAATAAATTCTAAATGTTCAACTAGGGTAAAAATTGAATAATAATCGATGCTTTGATCAACAGATTGATGATTCTAAAACACTAAAAATGCACCGGCTTATTTTCATGTATGACTTTTTAATACTTCAAACCAGAATGCTGAAAAGAAAGTAGGAAAAATCACAATTAAATCAATGTATTATTGCAATTCCCCAGTTAAAAATAGTTAGGGTTATTTCTGCCTCCCTCTTTATTTAACATGTAGTTATAGCGCTTAGGTAGTGACTGTCGCTATCTATCGTAGGTATCTTGTAATCAGTAGGTCAACCGTTCCACTCGGTTAGTCGAAAGAATGTATACAAAGCCTCGCATATGCGAGGCTTTTTTGTTTCTGTCCTAAGTTCGGCGCAGCATTAAACCGCGTTCCATATGCAAAATATATTTATAATTTTATTCCGCTTTAGCTGGTGTAATGCCAATAGCAAACTCTGCCGTATTTTCTATATCAACTTTTTAAGAGTTAAAATTAATTCTCTGATTAAAAGTTAGCTTGCTCATTTGTTTTTGATAGTTGTATTAACACTTAGCGCATTGAGTGAACTTACAATTTCACCGCAAGCTATGTAATGTTATGTAAAGTCAATTGAGCAAAGTTTGCTAAAGTGATTGAATAACATTCATAAATAGCATTGATCAGGTTTAAACATGATGTGGCAATATAAGCCATCTTTATTAGCAATAAGCATTATAGTGTTGAGCGGTTGTGCGAGTAACTTAAACCAATCGCAGCGCGAACAAACTCCAAATAATTTACCACAGCAGTGGCAACAACAAGCATCAAGTTCTGTATTAAAAGTGGATGATGAATGGTTAACTCAACTACACACGCCATTACTTAACAAATACGTAGAACAAGCGCTTAAAAACAACCAACAACTATTACAAACCAGCTATGATGTCGCTATTACTAAACAGCAACTAATAGTAACCGGATCAGCTCTTTGGCCTAGTTTAGATTTATCTTCGCGTACTAGCCGAAGCAAAAATAACCGGCCTGTTAGCTATAATAATGCCAGCTCGGTAAGCTTAAACTTAAATTACGAAGTTGACTTATGGGGTAAGCTGTCAGATTCAAAACGAGAAGCTAACCTTTCTTATTTAGCGCAAAAAGCGCGTTTTGAACAAGCTAAACAACAACTTGTTTCAGATGTTGTTCAAGGTTGGTTTGATGTTGTGTCTGCGCAGCAGCTGCTTGATTTATATAAGCGCCGTGAAGAAAATGCTAAGCAAAACCTCGATATAATTGAGTCGGGTTATCGCCAAGGTATTAACGAAGCGCTTGATGTTTATTTAGCCCGCAATGAGCTTAATAACGAACGCTCACGCATTGCCACTCAAATAGCGAGTTTATCAAGTGCAGCGCGAGTGCTTGAGCGCTTACTAGGTGAGTACCCAAAAGGAGCTATTGCAGCAAGCACTGACTTACCGGTTGTTGATACCGAAATTCCAGTTGGTATTCCTTCAGAGCTCATTACCCGAAAGCCCGCATTACTTGCCAGTTGGTATGAGTTATTAGCTACCGATGCGTCATTGGCTTATGCGCATAAACAGCGCTTTCCTAGTTTAAATTTAACTGCAAGCTTAAGTGATAGTACAGATAGGCTGAGTGATTTGTTTTCTCCTTCAAGCCTCGCATGGTCTTTACTCGGAAGTATTTCGGCACCTATTTTTGAGGGAGGACGTTTACAAGCCAATGAAGAAATTGCACGCCTGAATGCGCAAAAGCAAGAACAGCAATATTTACAAACCTTGTACGATGCATTTGCTGATGTAGAAAATGCGATATCGCAGCAGCAGTCTTTAAAAGCGCAGTACACCAGCACCCTCGAAGCACAAAAAAATGCACTTGCGGCCGAGCAGTTATCGTTTGAGCAATATCAAAGTGGCTTAGTAACTTATACCACGGTACTTGATGCACAAGGTCGCTCATTCGATGCGCAAAGTTCATTAATACAAATTAAAAACCAATTAATCGCAAATAGAATTAACCTACATGTTGCCCTCGGTGGTGATTTTGAAAAACCGTCAAGCGACTTAAAGAGCAATAACGATGAACACTAAAACAGCTAAAATTATTATTCCAGCCGCGGTTGTTGTTACCGCTCTTTTAATTGTATTTTTTATTAAGAGTAATCCGCCAGAGGCGAGACGCTTTAGTTCAGCACCAAAAGCAGCAATTAGTGTATCTGTACTTGAGCTTGTGCCTCAAACTTATCAAGTAATGATAGACAGCTACGGTACAGTAAAACCTCGAACACAAAGCTTACTTGTTGCTCAAGCATCTGGGCAAATAATTGAAGTGAGCGATGAGTTTAGAGAAGGTGGCTTTTTTGAAAAAAGCGACGTGTTATTAAAGCTAGATGATAGAGATCATCAGGCAGAGGTTAAATCTGCACAAGCTAACTTGCTCACAGCAGAGCAAAGCTTATTAGAAGAAAAGGCCCGCGGGCAACAAGCACTGACTGATTGGAAGCGCCTTGGTGGTTCAAGCCAAGCTAGCAGCTTGGTATTACGTGAGCCGCAATTAGCAGCTGCGCAAGCACAAGTGCTATCGGCTCAAGCTGCTCTTGAAAAAGCAGAGCTTGATTTAGAGCGTACAAAGGTTACCGCACCTTATGCTGGGCGCATACTGAGTCGTAGTGTCGATTTAGGTCAAGTAGTGAGTAACAATACCCAACTTGCCACTATTTACGCTATTGATAGTGTTGAAATTCGCTTACCAATAAAAAATAAAGACCTTTCGTTTGTTAACCTGCCAGAGCAATACCGTGATGGTGCTAAAAACCAAGCGGGTTCGTTAGTTAAATTTAGTTCTGATTTAGTGGGGGAGCAAACATGGCAAGGCCAATTGGCACGCACCGAGGGCGCTATTGACCAAAACGCGCAGCAACTTTACGTGGTAGCAAAAATAGACGACCCATATAAATCAACCGCCAGTAATCAGTATCCAATTAAAATAGGGCAATACATTAAGGCGCAAATAGCGGGTAAAACGGTGCAAAATGCGTTGATCATTCCTAACAGCACAATTTATCAAGGTACTTATGTTTATGTGGTTGAAGGTGATGTATTAAAGCGTAAAGACGTTACTTTTGCATGGCAAAACGCAAACCAAGCAATGATCAAGACAGGATTAAAAGCAAACGACAAGTTGGTTATCACGCCACTTGGTCAAGTGAGTTCGGGCACTAAAGTGAGTATTTTAGATGAAGAGCCAAAGGAAAAAAAATCTAAAGGTATGCGCCCGTCGCGAGAGCAACTTGAGCAAAAAGCAAAAGAGCTTGGTATTAGTGTTGAAGAGTTAATAAAAAAACGTCGCGCAGCCAAGCAAGGAGATAAAGTATGATTGCTTGGTTTACTAAAAACCATGTTGCTGCCAATTTATTGTTAGTAACTTTGTTGTTGTCGGGACTATTTAGTTTATCGAGTAAAATACCACTTGAGGTGTTTCCGTCCTTTGAAACCGATATGATAAGCGTTGGTGTTAGCCTGCGTGGTGCAACCCCTGAAGATGTAGAGCAGGGCGTAACAATTCGTATAGAAGAAGCGGTACAAGACCTAGAGGGTATTAAACAAATATTTAGCCGCTCGTCAGAGGGCTCAGGCTCTGTAACCATTGAGGTTGAAAGTGGTTACGATCCTCGTGAACTGTTGGCTGATATTAAAAGCCGAGTGGATGCGATTAATACGTTTCCTGGCGATGCCGAAAAACCAATTGTTGCGCTGGCTGAGCGCAAAAGAGAAGTAATAGCTGTTACTGTATCAAGTGATTACGGCGAAAAAGAAACGCGTGAATACGCAGAAACAGTGCGAGATCAAATACTGCGTTTGCCTAATGTAACCCAGGTAGAGCTAAGTGGTGTACGAGATTATGAGTTAGCCATTGAAGTTAGCCAAGACACACTTCGCCAATATAACCTGAGCCTTGCGCAAATATCGAGTGCGATTGCTAATTCGAGTTCTGATATTTCTGCCGGTAACTTAAAAACAGAAGGTGGCGACGTACTGATCAGCTCAAAAGGGCAGGCTTACCGTAAAGACGAATTTGCCAGCATAGTAGTAAAAAACCAAGCCGACGGAACGATTATCCGCTTAGGTGATATTGCTACAATTAAAGACGATTTTGAAGAAACGCCAGTACGCACCCGTTTTAATGGTAAGCAAGCGGCGTTTATAGACGTTTACCGAATTGGCCCGCAAAGCGCGATAACCGTGGCAGACGATGTTAAAAACTACATTGAAGAACAGCAAGCCACGCTACCACAAGGTTTTAAACTAAGTTATTGGGACGACGATTCAGAGCTAGTTAAAAGCCGTATCGCCACCTTAACCAGTAATGCTTTACAAGGTGGTATTTTAGTACTGGCACTGCTCACGCTATTTTTGCGCCCAGCAATTGCATTTTGGGTGTTTATTGGTATTCCTGTATCGTTTATGGGCGCGTTTATCGCGATGCCAATTTTTGGTGTAACGCTAAATATAATGAGCTTATTCGGCTTTATTTTAGTACTTGGTATTGTAGTAGATGACGCCATAGTAACCGGCGAGAACGTGTATACCCATTTAAAAACGGCAAAATCCGGTGAGCAGGCTGCTATATTGGGTACTCAAGAAGTTGCGACTCCGGTTACCTTTGGTGTACTGACTACCGTTGCTGCCTTTTTACCTTTAGCATTTATTGAAGGGGCGCGCGGCGCCTTATTTGCACAAATTCCGGTAGTGGTTATTCCAGTTTTATTGTTTTCGCTAATTGAATCTAAATTTGTGTTACCAGCACATTTAAAATACATAAAACTACGCCACCAAAAAGGTGAACCATCTAAGCTTGAAGCGATTCAACAACGCTTTGCAGATGGCTTTGAAAGTGCAATTTTAAAATATTACCAACCTATATTAAACACGGCTTTACGCCATAAATTAGCAACGGTTAGTTTATTTGTGGGGGTATTTTTTATTATTTTAACCATGATCACCAGTGGTTGGACTAAGTTTATCTTTTTCCCACGAATTCCTAGCGAAACTGTACGAGTCAATCTAACACTGCCAACAGGTACACCGTTTGAAGTAACCAATAAATACGTGATTGATATGTCCGAAAAAGCGCAGCAATTACAAGACAAATATCGCGATCCTAATACAGGCGAAAGCGTTATTTTAAATATATTAGCCACTACTGGCGGACGCGGTGGCGCGTCTAACTCCGGAGCGGTACGCTTTGAGATTACACCTGCTGAGCAGCGTGAGTCAGATATAGGTTCGCGAGAGCTTGCTAGTGAATGGCGCGATTTAATTGGTGTTATTCCTGGCGCTGAAAGCCTAACATTTAGAGCTGAAATTGGCCGAAGTTCAGACCCAATAGACGTTCAACTAAGTGGTACTTCACTAACAATATTGCAAGATGTAGCTGATAATATTAAAAATCGTTTAGCAACGTACCCAACGGTGTTTGATATTGCCGACAGTATGTCTGACGGTAAAGAAGAGTTGCGTATAGAGCTTACGCAACAAGGTTTGGCGCTTGGTTTAAATCGTGTAAATGTAGCAGGGCAAGTGCGAAATTCGTTTTTTGGCTCGCAGGTTCAGCGTATTCAACGCGGACGAGACGACGTGCGTGTAATGGTACGTTTACCTATTGATGAGCGCCGCTCTGTAGCTGATTTACAAAACATACTAATAAATACTCCCGATGGCGGTTCTGTACCATTGTCGCATGTGGCAACGCTTACGGCAGGGCAAAGCCCATCAACCATAAACCGTATTGATCGTTATCGCACACTAAACGTGACGGCTGATATTGAAAAAAATAACACCAACATGACGGTGCTTCAAGCCGATCTAGCACAATACTTAGATGAGTTAATGCAGCAATACCCAGGTGTTGAGTACAAACTTGAAGGTGAAGCCAAAGAGCAAAGAGAGTCGTTTGGCTCATTGGCTTGGGCGTTAGTGTTTGTGTTTTTTATAATTTATGCGTTATTGGCCATTCCGTTTAAGTCATACATGCAACCAATTATTGTTATGAGCGTTATTCCATTTGGCATGATTGGCGCTGTAGTAGGGCACTGGATAATGGGTATGGACTTAACCATTATGAGCTTACTAGGTATGCTTGCGTTAATAGGTGTGGTAGTAAACGATTCGCTCGTATTAGTCGATTTCATTAATAAAAAACGCAGCGAAGGTGGCGATTTAATAGAGGCAGTTAAACTTGCTGGCGCATCGCGCTTTCGCCCGGTTATGCTTACTAGTTTAACCACTTTTATTGGCTTAATGCCGCTGCTGTTTGAAAAGGCGACTCAGGCGCAGTTTTTAATACCTATGGCAGTAAGCTTAGGGTTTGGGATTATATTTGCGACTTTTATAACCTTATTACTTGTTCCCGTTAACTATATGCTGATGGAGCGCTTTCAAGGTTGGTTTAAGTAGTGTTAGGCATTAAAAAGACAAAGGGATAGGTGTTAGAGATAAAAATTAAATATCGGGCTGTGGAAACGCAGTTCGATATATTTAAAGACGAAAGATAGGGAATATTTAGTTAAAAAGAAATGCTTGAGAACCTAGAACCTAAGCTATAAAGGAAGGTGTTCCCCGAGAATGCGGTGCCCGGTGTCAGTCCTGAAACCTTGAGGTTTCAGGGCGGAAATCTGCGGTTTACCGTAGGCTTCTCGGTACATGCCGAGCTTGCACAATAGTAAACGAACAAAAATCCTGGTATAAAATTTATCGGCTCAGGGACTTAACCAAGCTCCTGCACCCCAGGGAACAAATATTAGTATATAAGACATATTCCAATCCTTAAACCCCAATCGTAAAAAATTAAACTGTTCGCTCAGTTTTCCTCCAAATTTAGGGTCTGTTGATCTTTGCGGATTAAAATTTGTTCAAACTAGGGGTGGTTTAATCGCGGCGCGAGGTTTGTAACCTAGTGGGCTAAGTAAAAACCGAGCAAAGCTTCCGCGTCCTGCTCACGCCCCTTACCTACATCCATGTAGGCAACAAAGAGTAAATCGCCCCTAGGCAGAACTCTTCGGGCAGCGCCTGTTTGGCATTGATGCTGCGTTATCGCCTATTTATGGGGAATAACCACACCACATAGGCTCTGCCTTGCCTAAATACCAAACAGACTGCTGCAAATTTAACCTTGAAGGGTCAACAGACCCTAATCTTGTATTTACTTTTAAGATTGCTTTTTGAACTCAATTTGCTTTTCAATCGCTTGCTTTTGACCTCAGTCATAGAATTCATTGGAGTTGCTTTTTATCGAGTGGTAGCATTGCTTTAATTAGCAAAGCGAAGACGTCATTATGAATAACTTACCAGATTACGAAAAAGCCCAACTTCTTTTAGAGAAAAATGAAATATTTGTATCACCCGCAGAAGCGCATGGCGTTATTAGCGGCTTACTTGCTTGTGGGCTAAGCATTGACGATAAAGAATACTTAGGCTTACTGAGCGATGTATTTAATGATGGCGAGTCGTTTAGCAACGATTTAAAACAGTTTTTTGGCCAAATTTATCAACAAGTGGTTGAAAGTTTTAATAACGAAGAGTTTCAATTTGACTTGTTTTTACCGAGTGATGACGAAACACTCATCGATCAGGCTAACGGGCTCGTATCATGGGTAGCTGGGTTTATGTTGGGTTTTGGCTTAAAGCAAAAAGATTATGGCAAGCTGTCGGCAGATGTAAAAGAAGTGATCAGCGACTTTAGCGAGATTACACGCCTAGATACAACCTTTGAAGAAACCGAAGAAGATAGCCAAGCACTCCATGAAGTGATTGAGTACGTCCGTGTATCGGCGCTATTGTGTTTTGCTGAGCTAGGCAAAGAGCAAAATCCACAAAGCAACAAAAAAACACTGCATTAATTGAGCAACACAATAAAAGTAATGGGTTAGTTATTAATGGTTGAAATACAAAAGTCAGAGTTTAAAGCGCGCCGCGAGCGTTTATTGGCGGCAATGGATAATAACAGTATTGCTATAATTCCCGCTGCAACGGAGCTCACGCGTAGCCGTGATACTCATTATCCGTTTCGACAAGACAGTGACTTTTTTTACTTAACTGGTTTTAACGAACC
Source organism: Pseudoalteromonas sp. Scap03 (assembly GCF_013393115.1). Classification (GTDB taxonomy): domain Bacteria; phylum Pseudomonadota; class Gammaproteobacteria; order Enterobacterales; family Alteromonadaceae; genus Pseudoalteromonas. The sequence continues at coordinate 1,510,952 of NZ_VDEU01000001.1, forward strand.
CGATGCCGTGTTGGTGCTTTGCAAAAACAGTGATACACCCTCACTATTATTTTGTTTAGATAAAGACAAATTTGCAGAAGTATGGCACGGCAGACGCATTGGTTTTGAAAAAGCACAAAGCGAATACTTATTCGACAAAACTTATGCACTTAGTGAGCTAAATGAACAATTATTGAATTTGGTGAACGGCCAACAGATTTTATTTTATGCACAAGGGACGTATCCTGCCTTTGATGGCAAAGTATTTTCAATGCTTAACACTTTGCGCAGTGCCCCTAAAAAAGGGGATACAGCACCGAGTACAATTAAAGATATTCGCCCTTTATTGCATGAAATGCGCTTATTTAAATCGCCAGGCGAAATTAACATTATGCGTGAGGGCTGTGAAATAAGCGCTCGAGCACACATGCGAGCCATGCGTTTTTCCCACGTTGGCGCAACCGAGTTTCAACTAGAGGCAGAGCTTCATCATCACTATGCAATGAACGGTGCGCCACATCCTGCTTATGGCACTATTGTCGGCAGTGGCGATAACGCCAATATTTTGCACTACACCCAAAATAGCGACGTATTAAACAATGGCGACTTAGTACTGATTGATTCAGGCTGTGAGCTACAAGGCTACGCCGCCGATATAACACGTACCTTCCCCGTTAACGGTAAATTTAGCACTGAGCAAGCTGCGCTTTATAATATTGTACTTAAAGCGCAAGAAATCGCATTTAGCGAAATAAAACCCGGTGGCCTTTTATCTCAGGCAAATAAACTCGCTATGCAAGTACTAACCCAAGGGTTACTTGATTTAGGTATTTTAACCGGCGATTTTGATGAGTTAATGGCACAAGGTGCCTGTAAAGAATACTACATGCATGGTCTTGGTCACTGGTTAGGGCTTGATGTTCATGATGTGGGCGATTACAAGGTTAATAACCAAGAGCGTGTCTTAGAGCCGGGTATGGTGCTAACCATTGAGCCTGGGCTGTATATTAGTAAAGACTCAAATGCGCCTCAAAAATACCAAGGTATAGGTATTCGTATTGAAGATAACTTATTAGTAACTGATTCAGGTCACGACAACTTAACCATTAGCGTGCCTAAAACAATTAGTGAAATAGAAGCGTTAATGCAAAGCGCTAAAAACGCATAAGCTTGGAGATAAAAGTGGCTAAGCAGTTTGATATTGTAGTAATTGGTGGTGGTTTAGTCGGCGCAAGTTGTGCTCTAAGTATAAGTAAAAAAAATCCCAGCTTAAATATTGCTGTAATTGAAGCAAATCAAGTAACCACTGATTATCATCCAAGCTTTGATGACAGAAGTATCGCACTTGCCCAGCAGTCGGTAGAGTATTTACAAAGCCTCAATTTATTTGAAATGAACGCTCCCTATGCTGCGGCCATAAAAAAAGTGAGTGTGTCAGACAAAGGGCACTTTGGTAAAACCCATATACAGTGTGATGAGTTTGCAAAACCCTCATTAGGTTATGTGGTAGAGGTAAACCCATTTGGCAGAGCGCTGCATCAGCGTTTAATGCAATCAAACATATCGCTTTTTTGCCCAGATAGCGTAACAGCGATAAAACAAAATGCCGATAGTAATGAACTTACACTACAAAGTGGTGAAAAACTGAGTGCTAAGCTGTTGGTGATTGCCGACGGTGCACAGTCGCCAACTCGTAATTTATTGGGGCTCGGCTTCAATACCCAGCCTTATGAACAAGGTGCGATTATTGCCAATATAGAAGTCGCTGGTGGGCACCATCATCAGGCGTTTGAGCGGTTTACCCAAAATGGACCTATGGCTTTATTACCCATGAGTAATAACCGCTATTCGTTAGTATGGTGTATGCGCCAAGAACATATTGAGCAGTATATGTCGCTAAGTGAACCAGACTTTATAAGTGCGCTGCAAACTGCCTTTGGTTATCGTGCAGGACAGTTTATAAAAGTCGGTATGCGCGCTAGCTACCCTCTAGTTTATGGGCAAATAGAATCGTTAACGACGCACCGCACAGTGGTGATAGGCAACGCGGCACACGCAATTCATCCTATTGCAGGACAAGGCTTTAATTTAGGGCTGCGCGACGTACAAGTGCTGAGTAACTTAATGGCAAACAGTGAACATGATTTAGGTAGCTATGCTTTTACTCGTCAATATTCAATCAAGCGCCGTGATGATATAAACACCGTAATGACATTGACCGATGCTCTGGTCAGACTTTTTTCAAATTCATCACGGATGTTAGCGCTTGGTCGAAGTATTGGGCTATTTTCAATGGATTTATTCCCTGCATTAAAAGCCCCATTAGCAAAACAATTAATGGGTCAAGTTAAACAAGGTACACGTTTATGAAACAAGTACAGGTTTGTATAGTGGGTGGTGGCTGCGTTGGGTTAACGCTGGCGCTCGGGCTTGCTAAAGCGAATATTAGCGTGGCTGTGTTAGATGCTGCGCCAACTCAAGCTCCACCGAGTGATGATTATGGCTTACGAGTTAGTGCACTAAGTATTGCCAGCCAGACCTTACTGGAGCAATTAAATGTATGGCCACACATAATAGCTGAGCGTGCTTGTGCTTATACGCACATGGATGTTCGTGATGCCGACAGCTTTGGAAAAATAGCCTTTAATAACGAGCAACTTGAGCTTGAGCATTTAGGGCACATAGTTGAAAACGATATTATTCGCTTTGCGCTAATAAAAGAGCTTGAGCAACAAAGTAATGCCACACTGATGTTTGATACCGAGTATCAGCAAATACATCAAAGTGAGTCTGATGTATTTATTAATTTAAAAACTGGCGAACCTATTATTGCTAAGTTGCTGGTGGCGGCTGATGGCGCAAATTCAGCGATTCGTAAACAGTTTAATATGGCGCTGAGCTTTAAAGATTACGATCACCATGCGTTAGTAGCGACAGTTAAAACCAAAGAGTCACATGTAAATACCGCACGCCAAGTGTTTTTACCAACCGGGCCACTAGCGTTTTTACCACTAAGCGATGAGCATACTCATTCAATTGTGTGGTCAACCAGCCCCAATCATTGCGATGAATTGTTAGCAATGGACGACACCGCCTTTAATAAAGCAGTTATGGCTGCCATAGATGGCCAATGTGGTTTATGTGAAGTGCAAAGTAAGCGCGTCGCATTCCCACTTAAAATGCGTTACGCCCAACAATGGGTTAATGGCAAGGTGGTGTTAATGGGCGATGCAGCGCATACCATTCATCCATTAGCAGGGCTCGGTATGAACCTGGGCCTAAAAGATGCCGCTTATTTAATTGAGTTATTAACAAGGGATAGCGAGGAGTTTGCAAGTACGCGCACACTGCGTGATTACGAACGTACCCGCAAGCTCGACGCACAAAAGCACATCGCCATGATGCAAGGGCTAAAAGAGCTATTTGAAGGTGCAAACCCAGTTAAAAAGCTGATTCGTGGTTTAGGGCTTTCACTCGTTGATAACTTAGGCCCAATCAAACATCTATTCGCTAAAGAAGCGATAGGCTAGTAATAAAGACAAGCGGTCAGTTTTTAGCTATCAGCTTTAAGCCAAAGAAAAGCCGATGTTTTAGTTTAAACATCGGTTTTTTTGTTTATAGGCTAATGCTATCTTTTGTGTAGGCGTACAGCTTGCTGACGCGACAAGCGAAGCTCGTAATGCTTTAAGTTAATGAGCTACAAATTTTCTTGTGCTTCATTCACCATATCTTGCAGTGCATCGATTAACAATGGGTCACGCGAGTTCTGTTTAGCAAGTTCTAGTGCGTGTGTCATGCTGGTAACGGCTTCTTTAAACTGTTTGTCAGCAGTGTAGCCTTGCGATAATCGCATGTGGGAGTAAGCTGCATTTGGGTAATCGCGAGTAAAGTGTTTAAGCGTCGTTATCGCTTTTTTAGTGTTGCCAAACTTTTGCTGGCGGTGGGCAAATTCTACGTACACATCTTGTGGAATTTTAAGCTCAAATCCGTACTTATCACTAAGTGCTTGGTAATAACCGGTAATAAGCGATACATCCGCAAATTTTCCGTGCTCGTCAGTCACTTTAAATATTAGGTCGCTAAATAAGTGAATTAAGCTATCGCTAAGTGCTGGAAGTATGGTGCCCATATGAGTAAAAGAGGGGTAATGCTTATATTCCCATTTCAGCTGCGTGGGCATTTGTTGCTCTAAATTTACTAAAGTATTTAATGCACCTGTATAAAAACGTGCGCCTTCACTTGCTACACTAATAAATAGCGCTTGAGCGCCTTTAGGGTTTTTAGTGTATTTAGTGATATTACTTTTTAACTCTTCATCACTCCACCAACTATTTGGGCTTATGGCTATATAGTTGTTAAATAATTCCGGCTGATTAACTAAAGTATAAAGCGCTAATGTACCAGCATTAGAATGACCAATTAAGGTGTTGTAACCATTAGTTGGGTAGTTGCTATTTATGAAGGGCATGAGTTCGCCAGACACAAACTTTAAAAAATTATCGGTTTGCCCTGCGTCAGGCCATTTGTTTTTAACAAAGGTTTGAAACTCCGTTTTAGGCTCCCCTTGTACTTTGGGTAAGTAATCACGAACACGGTTAGTTGTATCAATAGCAACAAGCATGGCATTAGGTATCTGATCGTAATCAACAAGGGATTTGATTACGCCAGACGCCGTATGAAAGTGTTCAACACCATCAAGTAAATAAATAACGTAAAGCGGCTGATCGTCTTTTACGGTTTCAGGTATGAAGATTCTGAGAGGTCTGTCTTCATTAAGTATTTTTGATTGAAGAATGACTTTTTTACCCACGGTTATGTCGGTTGTAGCGGTGTTTGCATAGCTTAAAAAAGAGGTACTAAAAGTAAGTATTAATACAAGCGATAATAAAAGCTTCATAAATATCCTTATTTAATAATGTGTTGCTTGATAATTGCACGGCTTTAGGTTTGAGTAAATGTTTATATTTTAGAAGTAAATGTAGAGCTTAAATAATTTAAAGCTATGCTTTTCAAGCTCGGCGTCTACCTCGTAAATATTAAACACTTATTTTTATTTTATTTGTTGATATAAAGGGAGCATCCAATAATGTCTTCCCGAAACCCGAAACCCGAAACCCGAAACCCGAAACCCGAAACCCGAAACCCGAAACCTTTAACACTTATCTATCAAAGCTTAAAAAACCTGCTTGCTTAATTATCCTACTAAGCGTAAAATGCGCGCTCATTTCGGCTTTTAAACTATTAATTCCTTGCCTTAAACCGACCGGCCGAAACGGTAGAAGGCTCTATTAACCGTAAGGAATATCCATGCGTCATTACGAAATCGTATTCATGGTTCACCCTGATCAGAGTGAGCAAGTATCTGGTATGATCGAACGTTATACTGGTTCTATCACTGAAGCGGGTGGTACTATCCACCGTCTTGAAGACTGGGGCCGTCGTCAACTGGCTTACCCAATCAACAAGCTTCATAAAGCTCATTATGTTCTTATGAACGTTGAAGCACCAACTGAAGTAATCAGCGAGCTAGAAACTACTTTCCGCTACAACGATGCAGTGCTTCGTAACTTAGTTATGCGTACTAAAAACGCTGTAACTGAAGCGTCTCCTCTTGTAAGAGAAGAGAAGAAAGAAGCACCAGCTGCTTAATTGTTTTGAGTCCTAGCATGGCACGTAGTCAGCAGTTACTATAATGGTTAGCCCATATACGAATCAGCTGGTTATATCGGGGGTAGTTTGTAAAACACCCAAGTTTAGCCAAAGCCCCGCGGGCATACCGCATTGTATTTTTGTTGTAGAACATAAATCAATGCAAGTTGAAGCAGATCTTAACCGTAATAGTTACGTTAGGCTTCAGGTGGTTGCCAGTGGTAAGCAAATGCAACAACAGACTCAACATTTGCACGTTGGGCAGGCATTGCAAGTGAGTGGTTTTTTAAATCGCCACGAAGGTCGTAACGGCCTTAGCCAATTGGTTTTGCATGCTCAGCATATAGAAAGAATTATTTGAGGAATTAATCTCATGGCACGTTATTTCAGACGTCGTAAGTTCTGCCGCTTTAAAGCGGAAGGCGTACAACAAATCGATTACAAAGATCTAGCTACTCTTAGAAACTATGTTACAGAAAGTGGCAAAATCGTACCTAGCCGTATCACAGGTACTAGCGCTAAATACCAGCGCCAGCTAGCAACTGCTATTAAGCGTGCTCGCTACTTAGCCCTTCTTCCATACACTGACTTACATAAGTAAGCAGCGGATTAACACGTTTTTAAAAGGTGTAGAAACATGCAAGTTATTCTACTAGATAAGATCGCTAACCTAGGTGGCCTAGGTGACCAGGTTGTAGTTAAATCTGGCTTCGCACGTAACTTCCTTTTCCCACAAGGTAAGGCAGTTCCTGCAACTAAAGCAAACATTGAAACGTTTGACGCACGTCGCGCAGAACTAGAAGCAAAAATCGCTGAACAGTTAACTGCAGCACAAGCACGCGCTGACAAACTTGAAGCATTAGCTGAAGTTACATTAGTATCTAAAGCTGGTGACGAAGGTAAATTATTCGGTTCAATCGGTACTCGTGACATCGCTGACGCTATCTCAGCTGTTGGTGTTGAAGTTGCTAAATCAGAAGTTCGTTTACCTCTAGGTACTATCCGTGAGACTGGCGAATTTGACGTTGCAATCGCAGTACACTCAGACGTAACAGCTACAATTAAAGTAATCGTTATTGCTGAAGCTTAATTTTTAGAATTAAGTTTAAAAAAAACCGTGCTTTGCACGGTTTTTTTGTGTCTAAAATTTATAACCCAAAGCAATAAATTGTTTGTTGTGGGTAAAATTAAGCACGTTTCTAAAATAAAGCTTCATTTTCTACAAATATTTTCTATTTCATTTAAACCTTTCTATTCTTCTGCGCGTCTTATAAGTTAAATTGCAATTACATAATTATAAACAGGAAAAATTTGCGATGTTAATGGACGCTAATCAGCCAATAACTGATCAAGTGCAGCAAATGCTTATTGATCAAGTTAAAAACGGCGACCAGTTAGCTTATAAAGCGCTCTATGACATGCATAAAGCAAAAGTTTATGGCTTATGCCTGAGGCTTATAGCCGATGAGGAGTATGCACAAGATGCTACCCAAGAAGTGTTTGTGCAAGTATGGAACAAAATAGCGCAATTTGATGGACGTTCGCAGTTTTCCACTTGGCTTTATAGTGTCGCCAGTAATATTGCTATTAGTTATGTGCGCAGACAAAAACATTGGCTTAATAAAGTAATTAGCTTTGAGCAAAGCGGAATGGATGAACAAGCTGCACATGACTGTAACGGATTAAATGGGCTAGATAAATTAATTGTTAGACTGCCTGAGCGCGCAAGAATGGTATTTGTGCTTTATGCAGTAGAAGGTTACAGGCATGAGGAAATTGCAACCCTGTTAGGTATGGCGGTAGGCTCTAGTAAGGCGCAATATCATCGTGCAAGGCAATTATTAAAGCAGTGGTATGAAAATGAGTAAAACAAATTTTGATGACTACTTAAATGAGTCTTTAACCCAGTTAGATAAAAATATTCCACCAAAAAAAGAACTGTGGAATGGGATTGAGCGCGCAATAATAGCTAATGATCAGCCCACTATTAATACTAATCAATATTGGCCAAAGCTCACCGCCATTGCTGCATGTTTTACCGCGGTTTTGGTCAGCACAGTATTGTTATTTAAAGTACCAGAGGCAAATACTGCAGTGGCAATGAGTGAGTTTTTTACTAAACAAAAACAAAGTTTACTAGTGCAATATCAAAGCCAAGCAGCATTGACCGACAATTGGCAAGTACAGTTACAAGAACTTGAAGATGCAGAGCAAGCAATAAAGCAAACTCTTGAAAATGAACCGAAAAACAAGGCGCTATTGTCTATGTTAGCGCAAGTTTATCAACAACAACTCGACTTAATTAACAAGGTGCATGCACCGCGTTGGCAACACATCTAGGAGAAATAAATGAAAGCAATAATATTAGGGATCGCTTTATTACCCATGGCCGTATTTGCTGGTGAAAAAATAGATCAGCAAATTGAGGTACCCAATGCTGGGGTGATCCACATTGAAAACCAGCGTGGTGATATTAAAGTGACAGGTTGGGATAAAAATCAATTTAAAGTAACCGGTGAACTTGATGATAAGGCACAAGGCTACACACTTAAAACACAGGGTAATAAAACCCAGTTTATTGTGAAAATGCCTGAACTTTCTAATTGGGATAATAACAACAATGGCTCAACGCTCACTATTTTTATGCCAAAGAGTAGTGCGCTAGAATTTGTGGGTGTTAATGCATCTATAACGGCCAAAGAGTTACAAAAAGGTACTGAAATTGATGTAGTTAATGGGGCTATTACAGTAAACGATCTTAATGGCGATATTAAGCTGACCACTGTAAATGGTGACATCAAGGCAAAAGCACTTAATGGTAAAGTTCAGTTTGAAACTGTTAATGGTTCGATTGATGATCAGCAATCTAGCGGTGAAGTTCGTTTTAGTGCGGTTAATGGCGATATTACATCAAACTCGACGGCCAATGATATTCGCTTAGAAAACGTAAATGGCGATATTAACTTTAATTTCGATGCAATTAAAGAGTTACAAATAAGCACCGTTAATGGCGAAGTTAAGGTACAAATTAACCGCCTTCTGAGTGATGCTGATGTGAGTTTTGAATCTGTTAGTGGTAACGCTGCGTTTTATTTCCCTGCTGATTTATCAGCACAATTTGAGGTGGAAGCACACGCTGGCGGTAAAATTGACAACCAGTTAACTAACGATCAAGTACAAAAAGCCAAATATGGCCCAGCAAGTGGAATTAAGTTTAATACTAATGGCACTGATGCTAGCGTAGAGATGAATACTATTAGCGGTGATATCGAACTTAAACGTCAATAATTAGCTATTTTATTTCAAGTAACAAAAAGCAGGAAAAGATTTCCTGCTTTGCTATTTGCACAGCCCCGCCAAGTCGATAGAATAGAGCTATTCAATTTTAGTACTGTGAAGTTATGGCCAAACCAGATAAGCAAGTCGACACTCTTAAAGTTCCTCCCCATTCAATAGAAGCTGAACAATCTGTTTTAGGTGGTTTGATGCTTGATAACCAAGCATTTGATCGCGTAGCTGAACTTGTTGTGGCGCAGGATTTTTATACCCGTACCCATAAGCTTATTTTTGAGGCGATGACGGCTCTTGCTGAAATTGGTGATCCGATTGACTTAATCACAATTTCTGAGAGTTTAGAAAAAAATAACCAGTTGTCAGGTATTGGTGGATTCGCGTATTTAGCCGAAATAGCAAAAAACACCCCAAGTGCTGCCAATATTGACGCTTACGCAAGTATTGTTCGCGAGCGCGCCGTTGTTCGCGAAATGATTGGTGTTGCCAATGAAATAGCCGAAGCGGGTTTTAATCCTGAAGGGCGTACTAGCCACGACTTACTTGATTTTGCTGAAAGTAAAGTATTTAAAATTGCTGAGCAGCGTACAAAAAGTAGTGAAGGCCCACAAAGCATTCACAACATACTTGAAAAAACCGTTGATAAAATAGAAGAGCTTTACCAGTCACCACAAGATGGTGTGACCGGTGTGAGCACGGGGTATGCTGATCTTGATAAAATGACTACAGGTTTGCAGCCATCTGATTTAATTATTGTGGCAGCGCGTCCATCAATGGGTAAAACCACTTTTGCTATGAACCTTGCTGAACATGCCGCAATGACTCAAGACAAGCCAGTGCTTATTTACTCTCTAGAGATGCCCTCTGAACAAATTATGATGAGGATGCTGGCGTCCCTTGGCCGAATTAACCAAACTAAAGTACGTACTGGTCAGCTAGATGACGATGACTGGGCGCGCCTTTCATCAACCATGGGATTACTCATGGAAAAAGGCAAAATGTACGTTGATGATGCCTCAGGCTTAACACCTACCGATGTTCGCTCACGTGCACGTCGTATAGCACGTGATCATGGTGGTATCAGTATGATCATGGTCGATTACCTGCAATTAATGCGTGTACCTAGCTTGTCAGATAACCGTACCTTAGAAATTGCCGAAATTTCACGCTCACTCAAAGCATTAGCAAAAGAGTTGCAGTGTCCGGTTGTTGCTCTATCGCAGCTTAACCGTACTCTAGAGCAACGTGCTGATAAACGTCCAATTAACTCAGATTTACGTGAGTCGGGCTCTATTGAGCAAGATGCCGATTTGATCATGTTTATTTATCGTGATGAAGTATACAACGAAGACAGTACTGAAAAAGGTATTGCCGAAATTATTATCGGTAAACAGCGTAACGGTCCGATTGGTAAAGTGCGCCTAACCTTCCAAGGTCAATTCTCTCGCTTTGATAATTACGCGGGGCCTGCTGTAGATGATGATTACTAATGCGCTTAGCCACTGCTGAAATTAATTTAACCGCGCTTGAACATAACCTAGCACAGGTAAAACGCTTTGCGCCCAATAGTAAAGTAATAGCCGTACTTAAAGCGAATGCTTATGGGCATGGTTTAGTCACTATTGCGCAACACTTAAATGAAGCAGATGCATTTGCGGTTGCGCGTATAGATGAAGCGTTAGCGCTGCGTGCAGGTGGCCTTACAAAACCGATTGTGTTGCTAGAAGGCTTTTTTCATCAAGAAGACTTACCTATTTTACTGGCGAATAATTTTCAAACCATTATTCATGATGAGATACAGCTGAAAATGCTGGAAAGTGCGCAGCTAGATGCGCCTTTAAATTGCTGGTTAAAAATAAATACCGGGATGCATCGCTTAGGTATTGCGCCTGAGCAGTTTGATATGTTTTATCAGCGACTACAAGCCAGCCCAAATGCACAAAACAAAATAAATTTAATGACTCACTTTGCCTGTGCCGATGATGTAAAAAATACTAAAACAGTGCAGCAAATAAGTTTGTTCGATAATTTAACCCAAGAGGTTGATCAAGCCCATTGTTTATCAAACTCTGCGGGAATTATAGCGTGGCCAAGTGGTCATGGTGATTGGGTTAGACCCGGGCTAATGCTTTACGGTGTATCGCCTATGGCCAATCACACAGGTAAAGATCATCAATTAAAGCCTGTAATGCGCTTAACCACTAAGGTAATAGCTGTGCGCAATGTAGGGGCACATGAACAAGTAGGTTATGGCGGCCGCTGGCATAGTGATAAGCCTACGATGTTGGCTGTGGTTGCACTGGGCTATGGTGATGGTTATCCGCGTCATGCAAAAGAAGGCACACCCGTGATTATTAATGGGCATCGTTACGGTATTGTGGGTAGTGTAGCCATGGACATGATCACCCTTGATATAGGTAATAACGAGCACAACGTTCAGGTGGGTGATGAGGTGATTATGTGGGGACCGGAGTTACCAGTAGAAGAGATTGCACAATGTGCTGATACTATATCTTACGAGTTATTGTGTAATATTACACCACGCGTAAGTTATGAGTACCAGCGCTAATATTTACTTTAAAAATACCCAGTAGGTTTACATTACTAGAATGATCGTGATGCTCACTTAATCGGTATCGTTACTCTTTTATAAAGTAAATATCGCTAAAGCCCATACGTGCAAACTCTTGGTCGCGAAAATTGCGTACCGCCGATGAACCTTTAGAGGTCATTTCAATTTGGCGTACCATGTTTAAGTAATTAGTTAAATCGATACCCTCAGCAGCCGCAATAGCCTGATACATATCGTGGTATTTATCTTTTGCGAAGTTAATTTCGCGCGGTTGATTTTTAAAAGTATAGGTAATTCTGCGTGCCATAATAAGCTCAGTTATATTGAGTGTTAGTGTAATTTTACACTGTATTTAAGTTGCGTTGAATGATTAGTTGAAATCAAATAATTAAAAAGTTGAGTTTGAAATGAAATTATCAGTAGAGATCAGTAAATACCCGCTTCATCAAGATTATATTCCTTTTATTAAAGGCTTTATCGACAGAGTAAATGCCTATGAAGAGCTCAAAGTGATCACGAATACCATGTCGACTCAAATATTTGGTGATTATGACTTAGTAATGCAAGTGATCAGTACAGAGATTAAACATTCATACGAGCAATATGGTAAAGCTATCTTTGTGTGTAAATTTATCTCGGGCGATTTATCTCCCGAATAGCCTCCTAACAAATACGGTCGTTTTATAATGATGGATTTTATAACGCAAATACTGAGTGGTTTCACTGCCATGTCGCATTGGGAGTATATTGCGGTGGCTTTATCAATGGCGTATTTATTATTAGCCATAAAAGAGAATTTATGGTGCTGGCCTGCGGCTTTTTTTAGTACGCTTATTTATACCATAATGTATTGGAATGGCGCGTTGCTAATGGAGTCATTACTGAACTTTTATTACATGTACATGGCTGTGTTTGGGTGGGTTGTGTGGCGAAAAGGTAAAGCTAATCAAGCGCAACGTTTGATTACATCGTGGCCTGTGAACCGACATATCATTTTAATAGTATTAACCACGCTAGCGTCATTAGCGATTGGTTACGTGATGCAAAATTACACCCATGCAGACTTTGCTTATCTGGATAGTTTTACTACCTGCTTTGCAGTAGTCACCACTTACCTAGTAGCTAAAAAAGTACTCGAAAATTGGTTATATTGGATAGTGATTGATGCTGCATCAATGTATTTGTATTACGAAAAAGGTTATTACCCAACACTCGTGCTTTTTATATTTTATACCGTTATGGCAGCGTGGGGGTTTAAAACGTGGTACGAAGAGTATGAGCAAAGCCAAGCAAAACCAATGGCGCAGCTATAATTCATGAAACAGCATTCTCAGTTAGTTAATATTTGTAGTGCGTTTTTAGCACCTAGCAAAATAACCTCAACAGAGTATTTGGTTAATGGTTTAAGTAACGATAACTTTTTAATACGTACTGATTCCCAATCTTACTTATTAAAATGTTATCAATCATGTTGGCCAGAAGTCGCGCTAAATGCTCAATATGAGCTTAGTAAGCAGCAAGTTTGCCCTGCACCTATTTGGCTCGATAAACAAAATAAGCGAGCGGCTTTTACTTATGTAGAGGGAGAGGTTGCAGAGTCTTATTTAGCTATGCCGCTATTGGCTAAGCTGGCTAAAGTGCACGCTTATACAACTGATACTCAAACGATGGATATTGCATCACAATTGCAAGCCTATCGGCATTTATTGGTGTTTAAACAGTTTGATAAGTACTTAAATAAAGTACTGGAAAGCATTGCCAATATGCCCATAGAACACGGCTTTTGCCATAATGATTTAGTAAAAGAAAATATAATCGTTAACCCAAAAGGCGTCTATTTAATTGACTTTGAATACGCACAAACTAACGATGTTTATTTTGATCTTGCTGCGCTAGCCGTTAGTTTTAACTTAGATAGTTCAGCTAAACAGGCTTTGCTTAAAAGTTATCAAGTATACACGGCATCAAAGCTATTTTACTTATCTATGCACAAGCTTGAGTGTTACCAAGTAGTTTATTTGCTGTTATGTATAGGCTGGTATGAGCAACGCGCCATCAACAACAAAGTTGTTGAATTGCGCGCGCAATTGGATGAGCTTTTAGCATCAATGGGGAGTTAAAGCCCACCAAATCGAGCTGCTAGCTCTTTATATTTAGCTACTTCATCGGAGTCATATTGTGGTTCGCCATTAGCATCTTCACTTTTGGCAATAAGTAAGCTTTCGCGTGTTAAGCGTTTAACTCGCTCGACTTTAACTCCTAAAAACTCAGCAACTTGTTCTGTTGACATTAACTTCATAATTACTTCCTCATGTTTAAATCTATCCGTTCAGTGACAATAATAGATAATATGTATCTAAAGCGTTACTGTTTTTTTATAGAATATAAATAAATAGCGCTTTTTTCGCCTTTTGTTAAGTGATTAGTTTAAATTATAGACATGTAAACGCAACATGCTGGTATTTATACCAAGATGCCTTTATCATTGCGCATGCTAAAGCATTGATATCGCGAGTTGATGTGGCGGCAACAAATGTGCTCTCGTGGTGAAATGGATATCACGTGGCCCTCCGGAGGCTGAGTTGTAGGTTCGATCCCTACCGAGAGCGCCATTTGCGTTTACTTTTTACTCCCCTTAAAAACCATTAAAGCTATTTAAACTAGCTTGCTATTTTTATTCTTCGTTAAATAATAATGCTTGTAGCAATCTAATTTACACCGTTAGGCGTATATTCAGTGCTGTGTTTTTAGTTTAGTATTAACAGTCGCAAGATTGTTAGTATTAATGATTTATTATTACCCTAAAATCAAAAGCTAGACTTTTATAGCCAAATAATGCTATTAAAGTAAATATCCCTTAATTATAGAACCCCTCACATTTATGTTAGTTACCTTACCTATATCAGAGCTCATTCCCGGCATGTACGTAAATAGCGTGACGAAGCAGCAGGAGAGTGTGGATGGTATAAAAATTAAAACCAGCGGTTTGGTACGTGATAAATCTATAATTCAGCGTTTAATCACTGAAGGAGTGCTAGAGCTTCTTATTGATTTTACGAAAAGTGATGTGGCTGTACCGGCTAAATATAAAGAAAAAGAAAAACCACAAGCCGCTGCTACAAATCAAGACAAGCCCGCCAGTAAAAAGCGAGTTGTCAGCTTGCAACAAGAGTTTGCCAAAGCCAGCGTTAGTTATGATGCCCACAACAGAAAACTACAAAGTATTTTTGGTGATTTAACCTCAGGTTTGTCTCTGAATACTGATGCGCTTAATGAGATAAGTAATGAAATAGTTAGCTCTGTATTTCGCAATGAACATGCTATGACTATTTTAACTCGCATAAAAGATAAACATAGCTATAACTGGCGTCATATGATCAATTGCACCATATTTACAGCGGTATTCGCTAAGTATTTAGGGTATAAACGCGAAGTGGTTCAGGAGCTTGCTATGGGGGCACTGATGCATGACTTAGGGCAGGCTAAATTACCTCAAGGAATATTCTCAAAGCCTGGCAAAGTTACGGGTAATGAGATGACGGCAATAAAAAAGCATGTTGCACAATGCTTAGGGTTATTAAAAGGTGAGAAAGGTATCACCACTTTAATGCTGGATATGATTGTAAATCATCATGAGCGCCTTGATGGTTCTGGTTATCCTCGAGGAGTCGATGACAGCAAAATAAGTCGTCCTGCTCGGATTTTAGCGATTGTTGACGTATACGATGCACTCACAGCAGACAGGCCGCATCAAGAAGGGGACGAGCCTATAAATGCACTGCGTTATTTGTTGGCAAACAAACAGCTATTTGATGCAGAGTTAGTACAGCTATTTATAAAGTGCTTAGGTGTTCACCCTGTGGGTACTATTGTTAAGTTAACCAATGAGCGTTTGGCCTTGGTCCTAGAGGGCAATCATTCAAACCCAATTAAACCTAAAGTTAAGCTTTTTTATAACGCAAAACATAACCATCATGTTACCGCAAAAGATATTGATTTGAGCTTAAATAATGATGAAGTAAAAATACAAGCAAGTGTAAAACCTGCTGATTATAAAATTAACTTGCCTCGACTTTTAAAAGAGCATCTACTGCTTTAGTCTTTTGGCATCGTCTTTTTCTGTTTGTTTTAGCAGAAATATACCCACCTAAAAAGCAATTACCCATTAACGTTATCCACAATAACGTACCTAATTCTACATGCAGTGCTAAGCAGCAAAAAACCAAAGAAATAATCGCCATACTAATGGCTGCTAACCAATAGTGATTGACTGGGTTGTCACATTTACCTGCCTGCGTACACGCGCAATAATTTGCTTTATAAAAAAAATAAACACTTATACCGCAAAAAATAAGCGCTGTAACAATAAGTAAAATGATCACTGTCTTCTCCCTTGGTGACTTTATTGGCAGTGTAAATTGCAACGCAAGGTAAGTCAATGCAAATGAGAATTAATAGCATTAGAGTATATACTCTAATACCATACTTCTGCTCCGATGAGTTTTAAATAGTTGTTAAAATGTAGTTAAAAAACGTGTTTTTTGATGTTTTTTAACGTTTTATTAGAGTTTTTTATAAAAAATTAAGGTAGTGTACGCGGGTTTGAAATCCTAATAACAACACACATAGCTATCCAAACAGTGAGTTTGGCTAAGGACACAACAATGAAATTTACTAAAACTCTTATTGCGGCATCGCTGGCATTTGTTTCAGCTGATACCTTTGCAGCGGCTTTTCAGCTTGCTGAACAAAACGTATCTGGTTTAGGCCGCGCATACGCAGGTGAAGCGTCTGTAGCAGACGATGCGTCTGTGGTTGCACGTAACCCAGCATTAATGACGTTGTTTAAAGAGAAGCAACTTAGTGTTGCAGCTATGGCTGTAATTCCTGACGTGAGCCTTGAAGGTACAGGTAATGTCTACGGTTTAGATAACAGCGTACTAGATGATGACAGCATCGCACCGAGCGCGATTATTCCTGCTGGTTATTTCACTATGCCAGTAAATGATAAAGTATCAGTTGGTTTTGGTGCATTTTCTAACTTTGGCTTAGCAACTGAGTTTAACGATGATTACGCAGCTGGCCAAATTGCCGGTGAAACTGAAATTGTTACGGTAAACATGAACGCAAGCGTTGCTTATAAAGTTTCAGAGCAGTTTAGCTTTGGTATTGGTTTAAATGCAATTTATGCAGAAGCGAAGATTATTCGTAAGTTTGGTGTTGTACCTCCAGTAAACCCTGCTATTGCATCTATTCCTGCAAGTGCTGATGCTGTTCACCTTGAAGGTGATGACATGGGTTACGGCTTAAACGTTGGTTTAATGTACCAATTAGATGAAAATAGCCGCTTTGGTTTTAATTACCGTACAGAAACAGATATTACTTTTGAAGGTGAGTACTCGAATGAACTACCTTCATTTATTCCAGGTGGGTTAAACGGTCAAGTTGAATTACCTGGCTCAGTTGAAATTACATTACCAGCAATTGCTGAGTTCTCTGGTTCTCACCAATTAGATAAAAAACTAGGCGTTCACTACAGCGTATTGTGGACAGGTTGGAGCAGCTTTGATTCATTAGAAGCACAAGTTACTGCACCTACAGGTGGTAAGTTCAGCGCGTTTGAAAAAACAGAAGATTTCTCTGATGCACTGCGCTACTCAATCGGTACTGATTACCAGTACAGTGAAAACTTAATGCTTCGTGCTGGTTTTGCGTTTGATGAATCACCAGTATCACAACAGCATTTATCAATTTCTATCCCTGATACAGACCGTTTTTGGTTCTCGTTTGGTGGTAACTATGCGATCGATGAAAACTCAAATGTTGATTTAGGTGTGAGCGTATTACGTGGTAAAACACAAAACTTTACTGAAAAAGTAGAAAGCGAAACATTACCACAGCAATGGTCTTTTGAATCAAAAGGTCATGCAGTATTATTAGGTGCTCAGTATAACTACACATTCTAATTCTGCCTAGAGCCTAGAGCCTAGAGCCTAGAGCCTAGACACAAAAAAGCCGCTTACTTCAAATGAAGTAAGCGGCTTTTTTATACTTATAAATTAACTGTTTACGAATGGCATAAGCCATTCGTACTGGTTTAATTATAAGCTTTCTATTTTAACTTTTTGCTCTAGTAGCTTAGTTTTAGCATCGGTAAATTCAGCTAGCTTAGCATTTTCTTTAGCAAGTACCGCTTCAGGTGCATTGTTAACAAACTTTTCGTTAGCCAGTTTATTTTGCACTTGCGCTAGGCCTTTCTCTGCTTTTTCAAGTTGCTTGTTGATACGTGCAAGCTCAGCTTCCACATCAATTAAGCCCGCCATTGGGATCATAATCTCAAGGTTGCCAACATAAGAGGTTGCACACGCTGGGGCATCGTCTTTGTTTTCAAGCAGAGTAAATGCTTCAAGCTTAGCGAGTGACGCTAAAAACGATTCATTTTCGTTAATACGGCGCACATCATCGCTTGATGCGTTAGCCAGTAAAACGCTAAGTGGTTTACTTGGGCTGATATCCATTTCACCACGAATATTACGAATCGCTAAAATGAATTGCTTAACCCACTCTAAATCGTCCATTGCTTGTGCATCAACATTGGCTTGATTATAAACAGGGAAACCCTGAACCATAATACTGGTACCCGCTGTTTCAAGGCCAGCAAGTGGTGCAACACGTTGCCAAATCGTTTCAGTGATGTAAGGCATCATTGGGTGCATTAAGCGTAATAAGCTTTCAAGTACCGTAATAAGTGTATGACGTGTACCGCGTTGCTGTGCTTCATTGCCTTTAAATAGTACCGGCTTTGTCAGTTCTAAGTACCAATCGCAGAACTGATTCCAGGTGAATTCATACAGCGTGTTCGCTGCTAAATCAAAACGGTAGTTATCAAGGTGCTCAGTGTAGGTTTTAACCGTGGCTTCATATTGGCCTAAAATCCAACGATCAGCTAACGAGTACTGTTTTTCGCTCTCGTTAAAGCCACAGTCTTGCTCTTCTGTGTTCATTAATACGTAACGGCTTGCGTTCCATAATTTGTTACAGAAGTTACGGTAGCCTTCAAGGCGGTTCATATCCCAGTTTATATCACGACCAGTTGAAGCCATGGCTGCTAGGGTAAAGCGCAGTGCGTCGGTACCGTGTGCTTCAATACCGTTTGCAAATACTTTGCGGGTATCTTTTTCAATTTTAGCGGCAAGTTTAGGCTGCATCATGTTACCAGTACGCTTTTGTACTAAGTCTTCAAGGCCAATGCCGTCAATCATATCAAGTGGGTCAAGTACGTTACCTTTAGACTTCGACATTTTATCGCCGTTATCGTCACGTATTAAGCCAGTTACATACACGGTTTTAAAAGGAACTTGTGGTTTGCCGTTTTCATCCTTTATAAAGTGCAGCGTCATCATGATCATACGTGCAACCCAGAAGAAAATGATATCAAAACCGGTTACCAACACGTCAGATGGGTGGAAGGTTTTTAAGTCATCGGTATTTTCTGGCCAACCTTGGGTTGAGAAGGTCCACAGTGCTGATGAGAACCACGTATCAAGAACGTCTTCGTCTTGGCTAAGCGCTACGCTATCTGCAATATTGTTATCGCGGCGTACTTCTGCTTCATCACGACCAACGTATACGTTGCCTTCGCTGTCGTACCAAGCTGGAATACGGTGACCCCACCAAAGCTGGCGTGAAATACACCAGTCTTGTACGTCATTCATCCACGAAAAGTACATGTTTTCGTATTGCTTAGGTACAAATTGGATGTCGCCGTTTTTAACTGCGTCTTTTGCAGGTTCAGCAAGTGGTGCAACACGTACATACCATTGGTCAGTAAGTAGTGGTTCAATAACAACACCAGAGCGGTCACCGTAAGGAACGGTTAGGCCATGGTCTTCAATTTTTTCAAGTAGGCCTAGCTCTTCAAATTCAGCAATAATCGCTTTACGTGCGTCAAAACGGTCCAGGCCATGTAAGCGCTCAGGAATTGGCGCATCAAATTCAAGTTCTTTACCATCAAAGGTGTATGTTTCACCTTGGGTTAAAATAGCCGCGTCTTTGTCGAAGATATTAATCATCGGCATCTTGTGGCGCTTACCAACTTCGTTATCGTTAAAGTCGTGCGCAGGGGTTATTTTTACACAGCCCGTACCTTTGTCTTTATCGGCATGTTCATCGGCAACAATTTTAATACGACGATTAACAATCGGTAGTAAAATCTCTTTACCGATTAGGTCTTGGTAGCGCTCGTCATCTGGGTTTACTGCCACACCTGAGTCACCCAACATAGTTTCTGGGCGCGTAGTGGCTACAACAATATAGTCTTTACCGTCTTGCGTTTTTACGCCATCAGCCAGTGGGTAACGTAAGTTCCACATATGGCCTTGTTTGTCTTTGTTTTCTACTTCAAGATCAGAAATCGCAGTGTGTAACTTTGGATCCCAGTTTACTAGGCGTTTACCACGGTAAATTAGGTTTTCTTTATGAAGGCGTACAAATACTTCTTTAACAGCTTCTGATAGGCCATCGTCCATAGTAAAACGTTCACGGTCCCAATCAACAGAAGCACCTAAGCGGCGAAGTTGTTTAGTGATTGTGCCACCAGACTCGTTTTTCCATTCCCAAATTTTATCGATAAATGTATCACGGCCTAAATCGTGGCGTGTTTTACCCTCTTCTGCCGCAAGCTTTCGCTCTACTAGCATTTGCGTGGCAATACCTGCGTGGTCAGTACCTACTTGCCATAATGTATTGTTACCTTGCATACGTTTAAAGCGCGTTAAGGTATCCATGATGGTATCTTGGAAAGCGTGGCCCATGTGTAAGCTACCCGTGACATTTGGCGGCGGGATCATAATTGAATATGGGGTGCCTTGGCCAGATGGCTTAAAGTAGCCTTTTTGTTCCCAGTCTTGATATAGAGACTGTTCAATATCTTGCGGATTGTAGGTTTTATCCATTACACAGAACCTTAAATAAGTACTTAAATTAGTTAGTTAGCTTTGTACGCAGTGAGCGTTAGCGATTAATATCTTGCGTGGTGATATTGGCACCGAGTTGGCGTAGTTTTTTAAAGCGCTCACGAGCGGCTTGTTTGGCTACGGGCTCTACGGGTACAAAATCAAAAACTTGGTTAAACCGACGAATAAAATCCGGTAAGTGATTGGCCAAGTTAATTAATACTTTACGATTACCAACAGGTGGTGTTGTGCCAATTTCTACAGGTGCGCCGCCTTTTGGGCCTTCACCTTGTAAATTGTGGGGCACAAAACTGTCGGCATCAAATGTCCAAATAGTTTCGTCAATGCTGTTGGCGGTTGCTTCGCTGTCTACAAAAATAAATACGCGTTGACCAAGCCGATACTGTTGCCCAGCTATTTGAGCTGCTAAAGCAAAGTGATCATCGGCTTTAGCTAATGACTCATCTTGTTGCTTTAAAATGAAAAACTGGGCATTCATGTTCATTGTATCGGGATTTCCCATGACATTGATTGTGCTGTTATTAAATACACACAAATTAAGAAGGGGATTTTGCCATATAACGGGGTTTGCTTCAATTAATACCCAATAAATAAGGCGCTTTAAAAGCGCCTTATTTTATACTCTATATTGGGCTGTGAAGCCTTTTACAGGTTTGTTAGTCTTGGGTTGCTTCGCTAATGCCTGCTCGGTTTAATAAATACTGAGTTAGCATAGGTACAGGGCGACCCGTTGCGCCTTTTTTAGCGCCGCTGCGCCATGCCGTACCGGCAATATCTAAATGTGCCCAGTTATACTTTTTAGTAAATTTAGATAAGAAACAGGCCGCAGTAATAGTACCTGCAGCTCGGCCACCTAAGTTAGTAAAGTCGGCAAATGGGCTTTCTAGTTGATCTTGATAATCATCCCATAATGGCAGTTGCCATGCACGATCGCCACTTTGCTCAGACGCTTTTAATAAATCATGCGCCAGTGGATTATGGTTTGCTAATAAACCCGTAGCGTGGGCACCTAAAGCAACAATACATGCACCGGTTAATGTAGCAACATCAATCACGGTTTCTGGTTCAAAACGCTCAACATAGGTTAGCGCGTCACATAACACTAAACGGCCTTCGGCATCAGTATTAAGTACTTCAACCGTTTGCCCAGACATAGTGGTTAAAATATCACCTGGGCGATAGGCGTTTGAGCTTGGCATGTTTTCACAACCGGCTAAAACGCCAATTACGTTTATAGGTAGCTGCATTTGTGCAAGCGAGCGCATAGCACCAATAACACCAGCAGCGCCACCCATGTCGTATTTCATTTCATCCATGCCTTCGCCTGGTTTTAATGAAATACCGCCTGAGTCAAAGGTTAAGCCTTTACCAACTAACACGATAGGCGCTTGGTCATCGCCTGCGCCTTTGTAGTTAATTATCGACATAACCGATTCGTTATCACTACCACGACCAACTGCTAGGTATGAGTTCATACCTAGTTCTGCCATTTTATCTTCGCCAATCAGTTCAACAGTGATGTTGTCAAAATTAGTCTCAAGTTCTTTGGCTTGCTCGCCAAGATACGCTGGATTACAAATATTAGGCGGCATATTGGCAACGTCTTTGCACAATTTGCTACCAGCAGCAATCGCTAGGCCATGCTCAATGGCACTTTCACCTATAGTCAGTTCGCGGCGCGTAGGAACGTTAAATACCATTTTACGCAGTGGACGACGTGGGTCTACTTTCTTACTTTTTAGCTGATTGAAGGTGTATAAACAGTCTTGGGTTGTTTCTACCGCTTGACGCACTTTCCAATAGGTATCACGGCCTTTAACGTGTTGCTCAGTTAAAAAGCACACTGCTTCCATCGAGCCTGTTTCGTTTAAGGTGTTGATAGTTTTAGAAATAATTTGTTTATATTGTTTATCGTCTAGTTCGCGTTCTTTACCGCAGCCAACGAGTAGAATACGTTCGCTTAAAATATTGGGTACATGGTGTAATAGTAGTACTTGCCCAGGCTTACCTTCTAAGTCGCCACGGCGTAATAAATTTGAGATATAACCATCGCTGATTTTATCAAGTTGTTCACCAATGGGGGATAACCTGCGTGGTTCGTATACGCCAACAACAATACATGCACTGCGCTGTTTTTCTGGGCTACCACTTTTTACGTTGAATTCCATTGTCACTCCTGATTTTGAGTCATCTATAGAAGCTAAGTTGGGACTAAAAATGTGTTTTCTAGTCTTTTTACCTAAATTTTTAGGTCTAGCGCTAATATTAGTAGATTTTACTCGACTCTTACTGTGTATTTGAACTTTATATGCTTAAGGGTTACTAATGCAACATTATATCGTGATGTTAGGTAGGATAATTAATATTGATGGCTTATAATGTGTGCTTAATACTCATTTAAAATGAGTGAATTAACTCGTTCACTCATTGTTTTTTATTACTATATTGAAATTCCATGTTTAACAGGGGCGAATGTTGCTAATTTTCCGTTATTTGACCACTGAGGTTTTTAAATCGCAGGTCGCCGTATTTTTAACTTTAATGACCATATTTTTGTCGCAAAAGTTTGTTGTCATTCTTGGTGATGCCTCAGAAGGGAGTATCCCAGCAAAGCTTGTGTTTGCCATGATTGCGCTTAAATTACCGCAGTTAGCATCATTAATTTTGCCTCTGAGCTTATTTTTAGGGATTATTTTAGCTTATAGCCGTATTTACGCTGACAGTGAAATGACTGTACTTAAAGCCTGTGGCGTGAGTGAGTGGTATGTAGTGCGTATTACGCTAATTTCAAGTGTCATCTTAGCGTTATTGGCGGCGGTGCTTACCCTGTATATTGCACCGTGGGCAAGCGAACAAGAATACCAACTTAAAGAACAAGCCAAGGCTGATGCTGGTTTATCTGCACTTCGAGCTGGGCGTTTTCAGCAAACCGGTAACGAAAAAGCTGTGGTATTTATTCATAATATTGAAAATAGCGGCAAAGAGCTCAACAAAGTTTTTGTGGCACAACTCCCCGATAGCGAAAAAGGCGACTTAGCGCGATTAGTTTATGCAGAGCAAGGTGTTGTTATTGAAGCACAGAATGGTGAACAGCAGTTAGTACTTACTGATGGTAAACGTTACGAGACCGATGGCGAAGCGCCTTCACTTAACTTAACTGAGTTTGATGGCTACAGCGTACAAATTCGCGAACAAGAAATAGAACATCAACGTCGTAAGTTAGAAGCCGTGCCAACTCGTGAATTAATAACCATTAATACCCCAGAAGCAATTGCACAGTGGCAATGGCGTTTAGCTATTCCGTTATCTATTCCATTATTAACTTTACTTGCAGTACCCCTGAGCGTTGTTAATCCACGCCAAGGTAAATTTGCTAAATTAGTACCGGCTTTGAGCTTATATTTAGGGTATTTCATTTTACTTAATGCAGCTAAGTTTGCGGTAGAAGATGGTAAAATTCCGCCTTCTATTGGTCTGTGGTGGATTCACTTAAGTGCATTATTTATTGGTAGTTTATTAATTATTAGGGGTCGTCCATTAGGTGCTTGGCTGAAAGCTGTTGTTACTAAACGGGAGCAACACGTATGATGAAAACGCTTGATTGGTATTTAGGTCGCAGTATTATGCAAACCACTGGGTTTGCACTAATGGTGCTGGTGGGGATCAGTACTTTAATTAAATTTATAGAGCAGCTTAAATCGGTTGGCCGAGGTAGTTACGACATTATGACCGCCTTGCTATATACAATTTATAGTATGCCTGGCGATTTAGTGGTGTTTTTCCCGATGGCGGCACTTATTGGTGGCTTAACTGGGTTAGGTGCTTTGGCCTCTAATAGTGAGCTGGTAGTGATGCAAGCCGCGGGTATGTCGCGTTTACAAATTATTGGCTCGGTAATGAAAACCGCTATTTTTATGGCCCTGTGCGTAATGGCATTAGGGGAGTGGGGAGCGCCCGCCGCTCAGTTGCATGCAAAGGAAATGCGTAACCAAGCTATTCATGGTGGGGATGTATTTAATGCGCAAAAAGGCGTGTGGGCTAAAGACGGCAGTAATTTTATTAATATTGAAGATGTTGACCAAAATGGCATGCTCCGCGGCGTAAATATGTACCACTTCGATAAGTCGTTGCTACTTACACAAATTACTAAAGCAAAAGAAGCAGTAGGGCGTGATAATGGCTGGCTACTGCGCGATGTGAACAAAGTATTGATCAGTGAAGAGCTTATTACCACGGAGCAAGTTACTGAAGAGTTTTACCCATCTCAGCTTACCGGTGAAAAACTTGGCGTGGTTTCAGTAAAACCAGAGTCATTGTCGTTTTCAGGATTGTGGTCATATTTAGCTTATTTGCAGCAAAATGAGCAAGACACCAGTACCTATGATTTAGCGTTATGGCGTAAATTAATGCAGCCAGTGTCTATTGCTGTGATGTTGTTGGTTGCCTTATCGTTTATATTTGGTCCGCTGCGAACCGTAACTATGGGGGCACGAATTATCATGGGAGTGGTAACGGGGATAGTGTTTCACTTAACTAATGAGATATTTGGCCCAGTGGTAATGGTATATCAAATCCCAGCCATTATAGGCGCCGTTCTGCCGAGCATTTTATTTACTGGGTTTGCAGCTTATTTAATGAATAAGCGGGTGTAGCTAGACTTAAAGCTTAAATAAAAACGCGGCCTTTTTTAAAAGTGCCGCGTTTTTTATGCTTTAGCTTGAGGCTATACAAATTCACTAGATTAAGTATTAATCTAGTTCGCGATAAACGCGTTTATTTTCTTCTTTGGTGAGCGTAACTACTTCGGTTTTTGATAAGTAATCTTGCAGTGCTTTTTTATTTTTAAAGTCGACTAATACCACTAAATTCCCTAAACCAAGTAATGCGCTGATACTGCGGATAATAGCTTGTGGCCAGCTAATTAAACTTCCTTGGTTGGTTTGTACTTTTAAGCGCCATGCTCGCATACCAATTGTTTGCCCACTTTTTGTCCAAAAATAACCAAAAAATACCAAGCCAACAAGCACCAGCAGCGAGCTGCGAATACCAGAAAGTAATAGTGAATCCTGAATACGTGCAGATACATCTTCAGCGCCATTAAGGGCAATAACATCAAGGGAAATAAGCCCTTGAATAGCAAATAAATACAATACCACCGTTAGCATCGCAAAAGCGATAATAGCTAATGTGTCGTACACCAATGACGCAAAACGACGCCAAAACCCTGCTCGTGGAAACTCAGCCGACATAAATATACTCTCACTGTTAATGTGCGCGATAGTTTAGCAAATAAGCCGTTAAATACTACCTATTACGCTACGTGCTTAACTCGGTATTGGCTCAAATGTTAATGGTTGCCTAAATGTTAAGCGGTCGATCACGCTGAATACATAAAACGCTTGCCGCTTTGCTCATTGTTTGTATAATGCTAGGCAATGAGATGGGAGAGGGTACATAATCTTTCACTCTTAAGTGGTTTTTCTTTATCTTCTCGTGTTAGAAGGTTAAAGAAAAATGATGCCAGCGTGATGAAATTGGTATACATGGGGGATTCAAAATCCCCTGCCGAAAGGCGTGCCGGTTCAAGTCCGGCCGCTGGTACCACTTTTTATAGCCCCTGCTAGATTTAGCAGGGGTTTTTTTATGTCTTAAATTTGAGTTGCCGGACTTGAGCGGCACGTGAGGTGCCGCTGTTATAAGTAAAAGTCCGGCCGCTGGTACCACTTTTTATAGCCCCGACCAAATTGGTTGGGGTTTTTTTATGCCTAAGATTTGAGTGGCCGGATTTTAATTACAAAAAATGTGTCCAACATTGCTACTTTTATAAGCAGTAGGTTTTGATCTAAACTTGGCCTGTAAACGTTTTGGTTTACCTAACCTTAAGCTCTGCTTGAGATAGGTTTCTTATCCAGAACTAAGGTTAGATAGTAAACACAGGCCTGACTTTAATCGTATTTTTTATTGATATGAGTTAGCTAAGTTGTGCAATGTGTTTTGACTCGGGTATTATATACCTTAACCTCTTGTTGCGAATAAAACATCATGACTCAATTAACCGCAAAACAGAATATTCAAGCCATTGTAAAAGCGATTAAGGCTGAAGAAGCATTACTGCGTAAAAAACACCCGTTATTAATGCATCAAAATACCTTAGGGATGGCTATTTTACTACTCTCTTTAAGTGCGTTAATAGGAATTGGCACGCTGTATTATTTTGCTATTATACCCGCATGGCTATGTATTATTTTAGCGGCGATTGCTACCTCAATTTCTCATGAACTTGAGCACGACTTAATTCATAAACAGTATTTTAGCAACCAACCATTTTTGCATAATTTTATGATGTTAACCGTGTGGCTGATGCGTCCTAATACCATAAGCCCATGGTACCGTCGCAAGATGCATTTACATCATCATAAAACGTCGGGTACTGAGCAAGATTTAGAAGAACGTTTGGTAGGTAATGGTATTAAAAATCCGTTTTTACGTGCCTTAGTAATTATTGATGGATTACTCGGCTTATTAATTAATGCAAAACGTTTTAGTAGAGAAATTAAAGGGTTTAGTTTTTTTAAAGTGTTTAATGCTGGTTTTCCAATTACCACTGCTTATTTTGCTATTTTATACAGTGTGATAGCGTTTCATTTAATCAATTTATTTACCCCAATTGCGGCTAACTCACCGGTATTTCTACTTGATGTAATGAATGTGTTCGAATTTCTAATGGTGGTGCTGATTGTGCCTAACATTGTGCGTTCGAGCTCACTTAATTTTGTTACTTCAAGTATGCATTATTACGGCGGTGTGAATAATATGCTTGAACAAACTCATGTTATTACTAGCCGTTTATTTATACCATTTAATTTATTTTGCTTTAACTTTGGGCATACTCATACTATTCATCATTTTGTGCCGAATCAGCCGTTTTATTTACGACAAATGATCAGTAAAAAAATCCTTGAAGTGATGCGCCAACACGGGGTACGTTTTAATGATTTTGCCAGTATAAAACAAGCGAATTTGTATCAATCATAATGTTAATTTTTATCCAATTATCAATTGATGCTTTGTTAATATTGCCTAGTCTAATGCTAGGCAATGCCTCTAGTAATATCAGGTAAAGTCCATAAAACCGTTTCAAATACCTAGGGTCTACTGACCTTTGCGGATTGAGATTCGTTAAAACTAGAGCAATTCAATCGCGATACGAGGTTTGTAACCTTGTGGGTTCGATAACTGCTCCTGCGTTATTCTACTGGCTTACATCCCTGTAAGAATAAGTGAAAAACGAGCAAAGCTTCCGCGTCTTGCTCATGTTCCTTACCTATACCCATTCAGGCAACAAAGAGTAAATCGCCTCTTAGCATGGCCTTTGGAACAGCTGAAAATTCAACCTTAAAAGATCATCAGAACTTAGTTAATTCATTACTTAAATACATTTTAACTTAGTGCTCAATTGCTCCTACTCAGTGCTTCGCTATGTAATTTAATATCAATTTTTTAATTACTTATTTTTAAAGTTATGGCTTGCCTTATACTCGATTTTTTAACCTTATATTTTTAAGTTATGAATAAAGAAGCACGTTAATCGAATTGAAATATTTCTGTAATATTTAGGTGTTCTAATGCGCTCTGAAACAAAAACGTCATCAAAATGCCATAATCGGCAAGACAAAAATTGAGATTTAAACATGAGTGAATCAAAGCGCAATACGCTATTAATAAAAACGCTTAACTGGGCTGCTATCGCCTTTTTAGTTTATTTAGTCCTAGTAGCCGTTGGCACTGTCAGTGGTGGTTTTAAATTAGCGTCGGGCGGTACTGAGGGAGCAAAAGAAATTTTTGCATTCGCAACCAACCCGTTTATTGCATTATTATTAGGTGCTTTGGCAACGGCTTTAGTGCAATCGTCATCAACGGTTACTTCAGTAATAGTGGGCCTTGTTGCTGGCGGTTTACCGTTAAGTATTGCTATTCCAATGGTGATGGGTGCAAATATTGGTACGACTATTACTAACACCTTAGTGTCTATTGGTCATATTCGCTCTAAAGAAGAGTTTCAACGTGCGTTTGCAGCATCAACGGTTCATGATTTCTTTAATTTATTTGCCGTTATTATATTTTTACCGCTTGAGATAATGTTTGGTTTGCTGCAAAAAATGTCCGCAGCTCTGTCGCACCTATTTATTGGTGATGCCGACTTATCATTAAAGAGCTACAACTTTATTAAACCACTTGTTAAACCTGCTGTGGGTGTAATAAAAGATGCATTTAGCTTCCTAGACACAAAAATGCTAGGTGCAGCGATGGTTATAGCAGGTATTTGTTTGATTTTATTTGCCGTAACTACATTAGGTAAACTACTTAAAAAAGCATTGGTTGGCACTGCAAAAGATATACTGCATGGTGCAATTGGGCGCGGGCCTATCGCGGGTATCACATCAGGTGCAGCGGTAACAGTTATGGTTCAGTCGTCGTCAACCACAACGAGTTTAATGATCCCACTTGCGGGAAGTGGTGTGTTTACTACACGTCAAATCTATCCATTTACGCTAGGGGCTAATATTGGTACAACCATTACCGCTCTATTAGCTGCCACATCAATTACAGGGCCTATGGCTGAAGTGGCGCTAACGATTGCTTTAGTACACGTTATGTTTAATGTATTTGCGGTTGCACTAATTTACGGAATTCCTGTACTACGTGAAATTCCGCTTAAGTTAGCCGAAAAGCTAGCCGAAATTGGTACAAAGAATAAATCAGCTGCATTAGGCTATGTGTTAGGGTCGTTCTTTGTGGTGCCAGGTTTAATTGTACTGGCCGTTAGATAAGCAAATAAATGAATAAAAAGAATGCGCTATATAGCTTATATAGCGCATTTTTTGTTTTACCATTGGTAACTTACAGACAGCATGGCATTACGCGGTTTTCCTGGGAAGTAACGATCGCCAGTAAAACTAGTGTAATCTGCGCGCTGTGCGTAAGCCTTGTTGGTTAGATTTATTATTCGCGCACTCAGTAATAGCTGTGGGCTTATTTGCCATTGGCCGCGCAAGCTTAAAATATCGTGACCTTGATATTCATGTAAGTTTTCAGGGTCGGTAAAATAGCGACTCACATAGTGCCATTGCAGAGCAAGGTTAACACGCTCGTTGGCTTGCCAGTTAAAATCGATATTAGCAACCTTTCGAGGTGCGGTATCAATATCGTTACCTTTAATATTAATACTGCCAATGATTTGATCATTCGAGTACGTATGCTTGGCATAAGTACCTGCGAAGTTAACCGATAAGTGCTGATTAAAGCTATGCGCTAACTCAAGCTCAATGCCGCGATGTCGAGTTTGGCCGTCATTAACAGTAAAAAAGTCACTGTCACGGTAGATGGTATTGTGCTTGCTCATCGCATAAGCCGACAAACCGTAGCGAGTATTGTTGTACACCCCTTTAATACCTAACTCAGCATTATTTGCTATTTCTGCGTCTAAGTCGGCAGTACTTTGCTCGCGTTGTAATTGATAAAGCTCAGCTGCTTGTGGGGCTCTATAGCCTCTTGAAAAGTTAGCGTATAATGTATTGTTAATATTAAGCTGATAGCTCACACCGAGTTTTGGCGAAAGATTACTAAAGCTGTTTTTAGTGCTCTCGGGGCGACTATAACGACAGCCACCAAAACCACATTTACTGCCATCTTCTTTTGTACGCCCTGTAAGCATATTGTTTTGATAGTTATATTGCATATGCTCATAACGTAGACCTGCAGTTATAAGCCAATTATTTAGCTGCCAATCAATAGCGGCAAATGGGGCATATAAGGTGGCATCGACTTGGTAATCGTAATGTTTACCTTGCGGCACTGTGGCCACTAAAAACGCAGAACCTTGAGTTGGTTTATCTTGGGTTTGTAAAAAATCGGCTTGGGTAAACTCACCATCAAAACCAAGCTTTAAGTTGGTATTGTCGTTCACATAATGCTGATAAAGCGATTGTAGCCCAAACCCAGTTTGGCTATTTTTTTCAAGTGGTGTGCCGGGTAAAAAGTGTTTAAAAAAGTCCATACTTTGGTCACGAATATAAGGGGTAACAACTAGAGTGTTTTCTCCTAATTGCCAGCTTGCTTTACTCCAAGCCCTAAACGAGCGAGCTTTTCTAAAGGCGTCGGGATCAAAATTTTGCTGTGCTATATCTTCATCTTTATAGCTTTGAAAACCGCTAATATAACCAGCAGTTTGTTGATCTAAATTAGTATACGTAAGCCCAGAAACTAAGCTTAAGTTGTCATTATTATAGCGATGGCGCACATTTATTTTTTGTTGCTTTACGCTTTCGTCATCTCGATAACCGCTATCATCAGTAAAACTAGCATTAATACCTAGGCCTGAATTATCCATGGCATGGCCTGCACGTAATTTATAGCGAGCATAACCATAAGAGCCATAATCAAAGCCTAGTAAACCACCACCTTGCGTAGTATCAGGGGTAATAACGTTAATTACACCATGCACTGCATTAGAACCATAAAGTGCAGAACCTGGGCCTTTTAATACTTCAATACGCTCTGCCATTTCGCTATGCGCTTCGAATAGTTCATTGATATTACAAAAACCAGCTGCACGAAGAGCTATGCCATCTTCTGCGGTTAAAACACCACCACAAGCGCCCGTTCCAGAAAGTACTTGCGAGCGCAGAGCCGGTAAATACTCTTGGCCATTCCCACGTTGGACATTGGCACCTGCAACGCGTTGTAGCGCTTCCTCTACATGGGTAGGAGCTATAAGCTCAAGCTGTGATTCACTTAATACACTGATCACCAGTGGTAATGGCGTGGAAAGCGCTTCACTACGCGATGCTGTGGTGGTGATACGTTCAATTGATTGCGCGGTATCTTCAGCACACGCACTATTAATTAAACCTAACTGACTGCATAACAATAACGGGGGTAAATAGTAATATTTCATAAATTCCAGCACATCGGCAATTTGATAAGTTTAGGGTAGGGGATTTTGTGAATTGGTTAAAGCACACTCAACCTATAAACCCGATAAGTAATCGATAAAACAATACAAAAAATGCCCGGAAAAACTAAAGTGAGCACTGAGTAATGTTTAAATAGTAATACCCCTACCACTGCGCCGGCTAAAAACCCGGCAATAATTAATACAAAGACCAAGCATTTTCTATTGTCAAAAGCTTCTCCTTTTAGGGCTTTACCAAACATCAAACCCAGATCGGTAAAAATACCTGTTAAGTGAGTGGTTCGCACAACTGCGCCGCTGTAGTTAGTGGCTAAAGCATTTTGTAAGCCGCAGGCCGCAGAAGCGAGTGTAAGTGCGTAAGGGTAAGAATATTGAAGTAGCTGTGCGCTTAACAGCAGTAAAATACCCTCAATAAATAAGAGCGTATCGTAATGGCGGCCTAGCTTAAGTGAACCGCCTGAAAGCATTAAGCCTGTTAATGCCGAGCCAAATATAAAACTCAGTACAATCGCAATTAAAAATAACGCTGCCTTGATGTTGGTAGTAAGTTCAATAGCTAATGAAGTCACCGACCCTGAAACGTGAGAAATTGCTTGCTGTTCAAACCCTAATAAACCTACTGCGTTTACCATACCGGCAATAAAAGCGAGGGTAAACGCACCATATTCGACCCACTTAGGTAGTTTTGTAAACATCCTTTTAGCTCCGGTTTCAGTGTGTAGATTAATCATACACTTAATTAAAGTTAATAAATGAAAAGAGGTTATATTTTTAACATCACAAGCAAGTGATGATCGCTAAATTTAACTTTTGCGTATCAACCAAATTTGGAATTAATATGTTTAACCAAGAACAGCAATCACGCATTATAGAAATGGCATGGGAAGACAGAACGCCATTTGAAGCCATTGAAAATCTGTATGGGCTAAATTACTCTCAATTAGTTAATTTTATGCGGGAGCATATCTCTAGCGGGTCATTTAAAGTATGGCGTAAGCGCCATGCTGGGCGTAAAACTAAACACCTAAAGTTACGCGACCCCGCGATTATGCGCAGTCATTGTAAAACACAGTACAAGCAACGTTAATTTTTCTCATTTCATGTAATGTTCAGGCTTAGCCGTTAATACTCTTCAGTAATGATCACACTGGAGAATCGCCATGAAATCACTAATCAGTATTTTAGTAATGGTTTTTGCGCTAACGGCAACAAACGCATTTGCTGTACCACACAAAGACAAACATGCAGGCAAGCATGCGAATAAACACGCAAACAAGCATCACTGGAAAAAGCAAAAATATAACCAATACAATAATAAAAAATGGCTTTCTAAGAAACAAGCCAAGCAGTTAATTCGTCAAGGGTGGACTCCACCAGGGTGGCACAGATCTTATCATCAAGGTGATATCCTTGGGCATGACATTTATAAGCGTGCTAGAGTAATAGACCGAGAAAGAGACACAGTGCGAGTTGAAGTTGATCGCACTATTATTCACTTAGTGCACGACACTCGTGAAATACTCTCTATTTTACAGCGCTATTAGGATTTATAAATGCTCACTGTATTGGTCATAGTTACTGGCTTGTTGTTATTAATAACGTTATTACCCCTGTCATACAGTCAGCATTACTTGATACGTAGTTGCGACTTTGTGCGCTTGCAGGTGTGTTACCTAGCAAGCGCTGTAATTATCGTGGCAGTAATAGGTATGTGGCAAATCGACTTTATTGCATACTCATTAATAGCGGCTGTTGCTTTAATTATTTGTGCGCTTCAAGCTAAGTGGATTTATCCCTACACTTGGTTTGCTAAAAAAGAAGTATTAACAGCGCCAAAAAGTAGTGATCATAGCATCAGAATCTTATCCGCTAATGTACTGATGTCGAATCGACATAGTGAGCAGTTAATTAACTTAGTCGATAAATATCAGCCCGATTTACTTATCACCTTAGAAAGCGATAGTTGGTGGCAAGATAAATTGTCCGTGCTTAAAAAAAACTACCCTTATCAAGTACAGTGCCCAAAAGATAACCGCTACGGCATGCATGTATTTAGTAAATTTAACATACTCGATGCACAAATTTGTGCACTTATAGAAGATGATATTCCTTCTATTCATATTTTATTTGAAAACCACCAAGGGTTAAAAATGCAGGGGCATTTTATTCATCCCGCGCCACCAAGCCCAACCGAAGAAGATTCATCACGTCCACGCGATAGCGAATTAATAATGGTGGCTAAAGCCCTTAAAGGTTCAACTCGCCCTACGATAGTCGCTGGCGATTTAAATGATGTTGCTTGGTCACGCAGTACTCGTTTATTTATGCAAATTAGTGGATTTTTAGACCCCCGTAAAGGCCGTGGTTTTTTTAATACTTTTCATGCTAATTACTTTTTTATGCGTTGGCCGCTTGATCATTTATTTCACTCAAAAGGCTTTAGTGTAAAACGAATAAAGCGCCTTGCTAAATATGGCTCCGATCATTTTGCCTTATTAACCGAATTGGTATTTGAAGATGCTAATCAGCAATCCCTAGAAACAAAACCAAGCGAGCAAAAGCAGCAAGATATACAAGAGCTGGCAATGAGCAAAGCAGATAAACGCAAAGTACCTATGTTTGAAAAGGGCTAGGTATAGTACAGATATTAGGTTAAAGGTTTTAGACGAAGTTTTTTGTAGCAAACTATTTGGTTTAGCGTTAATTAACAAAGAGATTCATTATGTTTAATAAAATTATCGACTTTTGGTTTACCGAGCTTGAGCCTAAACAGTGGTGGCAAAAAGACGATGGGCTTGATGCACAAATTAAAACTCGTTTTGGTAAATTGCATCATCAAGCAAGTGTAAATGAGTTATTTGATTGGCGTGAAAGCGCGATAGGTAGTCTTGCGGAAATTATTGTGCTTGATCAGTTCTCACGTAATATTTACCGTGAAAAGCCCGCAGCATTTGCCTGTGATGCATTAGCTCTAGCGTTAGCGCAAACCGCTATTGCGAAAGGGTTTGATAAGGAATTGACGGATGAGCAACGCGTATTTTTGTATATGCCTTTTATGCACAGCGAATCAAAGCTAATTCATAAGGAAGCAGTGAAGTTATATAAAGCGTTAGGTATTCAAAATAACTTAGATTTTGAGTATCAGCATAAGGCGATTATCGATAGATTTAATCGTTATCCGCATCGTAATAAGATACTGGGGCGGGATTCTACCAAAGAAGAGCTTGAATTTTTAAAGCAGCCTAACTCAGGTTTTTAAATTTATTAGACAAAAAAACACCACGCTTGCGACAAGCGCGGTGCTTAATTTTACTAACCTGATACCTGATATTAGCTGTGAATCATGATGCTTTTAACATTCACAAATTCGCGAATCCCAAAGCCACCATGCTCTCGGCCATAACCGCTGTCTTTAACACCACCAAATGGTAGGTTTGGTTGTGCCAAACCATAGCCATTAATATTGATCATGCCGGTGTCAAAATACTTTTTGGCCAGTTCAATGGCTTTCTTCTCATCTTTTGAAAATATACCGCCGCCTAGTCCATAGCGCGAATCATTAGCGATACGCATAGCGTCGTCGTTATCTTTGGCTTTAATTAAAGATGCGACAGGACCAAATAGCTCATCGTCATACGCAGGCATACCCGGTCTGAGGTTTTCCAGCACGGTTGGGGGGTAGTAATAACCTGTTTTTTGCGGTATTTCGCCGCCTACAAGTACTTTTGCACCTGCATTGACAGAGTCTTGTACTTGCTGATGAATTTTGTCGCGTAAATCTTCGCGTGCCATAGGACCTAGTTCAGTATCTTCATCCATTGGGTCGCCCATTTTTATCGCCTTAAACTGCTGGCTTAGTGCTTCTTTGAAGTCATTGTAGAGTGAATCAACCACCACAAAGCGCTTCGCGGCAACACAGGTTTGGCCGTTATTAATAATACGTCCTTGTAAACATGCTTTAACTGCAAGGGCTAAATCAGCGTCGTCAAGTACCACAAAAGCATCGTTACTACCCAGTTCTAGCACGGTTTTTTTAACATGCTTGGCAGCTTGCTCTGCCACTTTTTTACCTGTGCCATCACTTCCAGTAAAGGTTACGCCACTAATCGCTGAGTGTGAAATAAGGGCGCTGGCAGTTTTACCATCAACCAGTAAGTTGCTAAAGCAGTGTTCAGGAAAGCCTGCTTGTAAAAATAGCGTTTCAATTTTCTCAGCCATACCAAATACATTACCGGCGTGTTTTAATACCGTGGTATTACCCGCCATAATGTTTGCGGCACTGTATCTAATAACCTGATAAAGTGGGAAGTTCCACGGCTGAATACCCAGCAGTACGCCGGTAGGGCGATAGCTTATTATTGCACGACCGCCTTGCATGTCGCGCTCCTCGTCGCTAAGCATATCGGCGCCATGTTCAGCGGTATAACGACAAATGTCAGCACAAAGCTGAACTTCTTGGAAGCCTTGCTCATAGACTTTACCCATTTCTTCGGTCATTAGTTTTGCTAAGGCTTCTTTTTGACTTTCAAATAAAGAGGCTAATTTATTTAGATGTTGTGCGCGCTCGGTAAACGAGGTTAATCGCCATGTTAAGTATGTTTCATGAGATTTTTCGATCACTTGCTCTGCTTGAGCTTGAGAAAGCAGTGTATAGCTATTAATGACTTGCTCTGTTGCGGGATTGATCGTATCAACTGTGTTACTCATTTTACCTCCTAACAAATTATGTAATAGGGTAGGTGCAAAACCAAAGCCAGTTAGTTTCTCGATATTAAAAAAATCATAACTATCTGTTAGTAATAGTTTTTACATTACTTATGACTAAAATCTAGATGTTGTTTGCTTGCTGTTTTTGCTATGGTTCTGTAAATACTGCAAGTTGTTGAAAAAGTTACAGGGAGAGTTCAAATGAAGCCATCATTGTTTAATACCACTTTACCGATAATTCAGGCACCTATGGCGGGTGTTCAAAACGAGCAGCTTGCTCTTGTTGTAAGTGAGGCTGGAGGGTTAGGCTCTTTGCCTTGCGCTATGTTATCCCCAGCACAATTAGTTGAGCAGCTAGAAATACTTAGCCACAAAACAACAAAGCCGTTTAATCTTAACTTTTTTTGTCATGCAGTTGCTGACTACACATCCGCGCAACAACAGTGCTGGCATGCATTACTTGCCGCTTACTTTACAGAGTATAAAATTGACCCGCAAAGCTTAACTGCAGGGGCTTCTCGTCAACCTATAAATCAATCGATTGTTGATATAATTGCACCTTATAAGCCAGCAGTTGTGAGTTTTCATTTTGGTTTACCTGGGCAAACTATTGTGGCGCAAATAAAAAGCTGGGGCACTAAAGTAATTTCAACGGCTACCACTTTAGATGAAGCTATTTGGCTTAGTGAAAATGGCGCTGATGGGATTATTGCTCAGGGTATAGAAGCTGGTGGCCATCGAGGGCATTTTTTATCTATGGATTTAAGCTTACAACAAACTACTGAGCAGTTAGTTAAGCGTTGTGTTAAGCATATATCACTACCTATTATTGCTGCTGGTGGTATTGCTTCAGCCGATGATGTTCAGCGGTTTAAAGCGTTAGGAGCGAGTGCAGTCCAAGTAGGGAGTGCTTATTTACTGTGCAAGGAGGCAACAACATCAGCTTTGCATCAACAGGCTATTTTAGATCAGCAACAAGATGAGACCACACTGACCACATTGTTCTCTGGTAGAGCCGCTCGGGGTATTCAAAATCGAGTAATCCAAGAGCTAGGTGCTATGCCAAATGGGGTTCCTGCGTTTCCACATGCCAGCAGTGCAATAACAGCCTTAAGAAGTCGAGCTGAAAAAAGTGCTAAAAGTGATTTTTCACCTTTATGGTGTGGCCAAAAATATATTCCTAGGGTGGGTGTATCAGCGGCTGACATTACACATGCTTTAATGAAAAAATGGTAATTTTTAATGTCTGATAATCCACTTTTATCGCTTGGCGATAGTTATGAAGCACTAGTAAACAAGTTTAAAGTGCAATTGGCTGGTAAGTATCCTCAGCAACTAATAGCGCCCAATACTGTATTAGTGCAACAAGGCGATGTACAAGGTTATGGGTATTTAATTGTGGACGGAGTTTTAGGCGCTATTCATGATGACATAGACGGCGTGCAAAAGTGTAAAGAATTTTATTTTAAAGATGAATTTGCGTTGCTGTTTGCCAATTGGATGACCTCAACACCTGCGTTTTATCAATTAAAAGTGATTAACGAAGCCAATGTAATTAAAGTACCACTAACACTATTTGAGCAAGCACAGTATCATCTGATTAAGCAGCAGCTTATTGCACAGCAACTTATTTTTAAAGAAGCCAAAGAGGCATTTTTATTACTTAATAGCCCCGAGCAGCGTTACTGCTATTTACTCAAACATAAACCTCATTGGTTGGCGCAGCTAAGCTTAAGCCAAGTGGCAATGTATATAGGCATTTCGGCTATTTCGTTGTCACGAATTCGTAAGCGACTTAACTTAAGTTAAGTGCTGTTTTCATAAAGCACTATACACTCCCCATTTTTAAGCCTTAATACTTTGGAGTGTTATGTTTTTAATTGCCCAATCGTTAGTAGCAGCCGCTACTTTACTCGACTTAGCTTCATTTCAGTTTAAGTCCCGACGAATTATTTTAAGCTGTTTATTTACCTCAGTATTATTAACCTCTGCTCACTTTTTTATATTGGGCTATCACAGTGCTGGCTGCTTAATGTTTATTGCCGCGGTGCGTTATTTTTATTGTATTTACTTTAAGCATACTTGGGCTATGTTTGGGTTTATGGCTGTCAGCTGCTTAGCCGTTTATTTTACTTGGCAAGATTGGTTTAGCGCCTTTGCATTGGTGGCGACATTAATACAAACCATTGCTTCATTTCAAAATCGAGATTTGCACTTAAGGTTATGTATGGTGGTGGGAACCTCTTTTTGGATAACACATAATATTTTCGCCGGCTCGCCAGTGGCAATAATCATGGAAAGCCTATTTTTAAGTAGTAACTTACTGGGACTATACCGCTTTTATGTGGGTAAAAAATCGCTGAGCGAACCGCAAATTCAGCCCTAAACACCTAGGTAAAAAACTGTGCAGCAATAGCTTTTAGCAGGTAAGTTTCGCGAATAATCGATAGCCCTTGCTTGTCACTGTTTGCAAGTGTGCGTTCGTTATGAGCTATCGCTTGAAAGATATCAACCCATTTAGCCTGCATGCCATTTTGTTTTTCGTAGTGTTCAAGCTGTGCTTGGCCTAGTTGCTCATCAATTTGGCAGAGGTAGCAGTATGATTTTATATGAATAATATCAAAGTCATCTTTGTGCCAAGGGCGGTACTCTTCGTAAAGCCCAAACTCGCTACATATTTTTATATTTTGTGCGCCAGTTTCTTCACTTAGTTCTCTGATCAACCCTTGTTCAATGCTTTCATGCGGGTCAATTCCACCGCCAGGTAAGCTAAAGTCGTCATAGCGCTGAGTATACATAAGTAAAATGTGTTGTTGCTTAAATGCAATAGCGCGAGCGGTTGGGCGAGAAAATTGACGACCTTGCTCAATATTGATTGAGGGATGAATGTAGGTTTTTAATAAGCGCATAACAACTCCTGTAATAAAAATAAATTATATCAGTTAGTTATATTAATTGCTTTAATAGAGATTTAATAAGCCGCATAAAATAGCGCTATTTCAGCGCCTATACAGCTACTTATGATTAAACTATTGAATTAAAAATAAAACAGCCGCACTTTGTACCTTAATTATGTATATCTTTCATTTACTTTAAAGGGCAAGTAGAATAGTGAAAAAGCACAGGGATTATTCATGTTAAATATACTTTTAGTCGATGACGACATCGAATTCAGCGATGTTATTTGCCATATTGTTGAGTTTCTTGGCCACAACATTAATACAGCAACCAGTTTAAAAGAAGCACATCAGTGGTTTGAAAATAATACTTTCGATCACGTGCTGCTCGATTTTATGTTACCTGATGGCAGTGGCTTGCATTTATTAGATCATTTAAAAATGATTGGTCAATCGCCTAAAGTCACCCTTATTTCTGGTCACCCTTCGGTTAAAGGTATTTTAGCTGAGATGTGTGAGCCTAATGTGTCGCATCTATTAAAGCCGCTGCAACGTGAAGATTTAGAATTAGTATTAAACGGCCCGAAAAAAACGGTTAAAAAAGCGAAAAGTGCCGCCATTACACACCATTTTGACACGCTTATTGGCGAGTCTGCGCCCATGCAACAGCTTTATACCATGATAGAGCGCGTAGCTAAAACTAATGCTAACGTTATGCTTATGGGTGAAAGCGGAGCAGGTAAAGAGGTGGTAGCGCAAGCTATTCATAATGCCAGTAAATGCGAAGGTCCACTGGTGGCGAGTAACTGTGGTGCGCTTTCAAAAGAACTTATTGGTAGTGAATTATTTGGTCACGAAAAAGGTGCATTTACCGGTGCTATTGCCCGTAAAGAAGGCGTGTTTGAACAAGCCGATGGCGGAACGTTATTTCTTGATGAAGTCACTGAAATGCCGATTGATATGCAGCCTAATTTATTGCGTGTACTTGAAACTAAAAAAGTAACACGGGTTGGTGGTAATCGTGAGTTACCAGTAAATTGCCGTGTTATTTCAGCGACTAACCGCTCTCTTACCGATTTAGCGCAGAATAATATTTTACGTGAAGATATTTACTTTAGACTCGCTGTTTTTCCAATTGATATACCGACACTTCGAGAGCGAAAAGAAGATATTCCATTACTCGCAAAAGCATTTTTAGGGCAGTTGAACGATGAAAATGGTACAGCGTTTGCGTGGACTAATGAACAACTTAAAGAGCTACAAACATACGACTGGCCAGGTAACGTACGTGAACTTCGCCATGCTATTCATCGCGCTTTTATTATGAGCGATCCGCAAACTAGCACAATTACATTACCTGACAACTTAGAGTCACCTTTTTCAAGGGTTAATACTCAATCTGAGGACAAACAGGTATCAGCAGGGCAAACAATTGAAGAAGTTGAAAAAGAACTTATTCATGCCACGCTCGATAAGGTACAAGGTAATAAAACTTTAGCAGCACAAATGCTGGGTATTAGTACTAAAACCTTATATAACCGTTTAAATGCTTATGGTGGTATTGGCGAGTATAAATAACCAGTATGCAAATTTAATAACAACAAAACGAGGATTTTGATGGCATCGTCAGAAAAAACAAAACCTTTGAATGAGCTGGTACACGACGCACGTGCGCCACTAAATCGTATTTCGATGAATGCTGAACTAATTAAGCTAGTACTTGAAAACGATATGCCAAAAGATAAAGCACTCGCTGCACTGGATAAAATAATTGCTAATTGCCAAGCGTGCAGTGACAGTTTGCAGCTTATTTCAGAATCGAAGTAACCCTAATTAATTCAGGACGATAAATGATTAAACGCAAACAGCAAGGCA
This sequence comes from Pseudoalteromonas sp. Scap03, assembly GCF_013393115.1. Lineage (GTDB taxonomy): Bacteria > Pseudomonadota > Gammaproteobacteria > Enterobacterales > Alteromonadaceae > Pseudoalteromonas. The sequence continues at coordinate 1,551,872 of NZ_VDEU01000001.1, forward strand.
AGGCAAATGTAGTATGGGCGTTATTTATATCTATAGTGCTGTGTATTATTGTTGGTAATGCTTTTTTAGCCATTAATACCATACAAGGCCTAACGCGTACTCAACAAAGTTTAGATAACACTAATATGCTAAGTACGGCGATAGAGCAATTGCACCTTTCGGTGGTGCAAGCTGAGTCGGGGCAGCGTGGGTATTTATTAACTCAAACGGATGATTATTTAGTGCCTTACTACGATGCCGTCGCACAAATAAAGTCTCAAACGAACCATGTGAGCGCCTTACATTCTGAAATTGACGGGCAAGCTGAGCGTATTGCACAGCTGTTACTATTGGTTGAAGCTAAAATAGATGAGCTTAAAATAACGGTTAAATTAGCATTAAACGATAAGGAAAAGCGTGCACTTCTGAGGCTCAATACACATGAAGGGCGTGACCTGTATAGAGAGATCCGTGCATTGGTTAGTGATATTCAAGAGCGTGAGTTGCTCTTTAAAATCAGCCACTTCTCTAAATTAGAACAAATTAAGAAAGAAGCTAAAATCACTTTTGGTATAACAGCAGTTACCAGTGCATTGTTGATTTTGGGTATGTTTTTATTAGCTAGGCTTAATTTAAAAAATGCGGCCGAGTATCGTGCCGAGCTTGAAATGCAAAATGAAACTTTAGCCAGTAAAGTGAGTGAACGTACTCAAGAGCTTACCTTGTATTCTGATGAATTGAGTCGTAGTAACCGAGAGTTAGAAGAGTTTGCTTTTGTTGCCAGTCATGACTTGCAAGAGCCGCTAAGGAAAATTCAAGCATTTAGTGATCGGCTTGAAAGCATGTTTAAAGACGAGTTGGGCGAAAAAGGCGCTGATTATATTGCCCGCATGAAAAATGCAGCGCAAAGAATGTCTAACTTAATTAATGATTTATTAGAGTTCTCTCGAGTAACGACCCGAGGTAAAGATTTTACTGATACCGATTTAAACAGTATTCTGAATGATATAAAAGGTGATTTAGAAATAGCGATTATTGAGTGTAATGCACAGGTTGTTACGGTTGAGATGCCCATTATTCAGGCTGATCCAAGTCAAATGCATCAGCTGTTTTTAAACTTAATTTCAAATGCAGTGAAGTTCAGAGCGCCTAACGTGGACCCAGTTGTTAATGTTGACTTTGAACGGGTATGTGAGTTTAGTGAAGATCATAACAGTGAGATATGCTGGCACGTTATTACCGTAAAAGATAATGGGATCGGCTTCTCTGATGAGTACGCGGATAAAATATTTGTACCATTTCAACGTTTGCATGGCCGTTCAGAATATAAAGGAACGGGTATTGGTTTATCTGTATGTCGTCGAATCGTAGAGCGACATGGCGGCTCTATTGCTGCGATAAGCTCCCTAGGTGAAGGGGCAACTTTCATTATTAAATTACCTGTGAATGCAGAGTTATTCACACTACAAGGAGAGGCATAATATGCCACTAACAAACGTAAAACCGATTACCATTTTGATGGCAGACGATGATGAAGATGATCGTTTATTAACCCAAGATGCGCTTGCTGAAAGTCGCGTTTTAAATGAATTACATTTTGTTGAAGACGGTGTTGAACTCTTGGAGTATTTAGAGCGCAAAGGCAAGTTTGTAGATAAAAGCATCTCGCCAAGACCAGGCTTAATTTTACTTGATTTAAACATGCCGAGAATGGATGGTCGTGAAGCGCTTGAAGCTATTAAGGCAAATCCAAACCTAAAAGGCATTCCAGTGGTAATTTTAACCACATCTAAGCAAGAAGAAGACATGGTTAAAGGTTATAACCTAGGCGCTGCGTCTTACATAACTAAGCCGGTTACGTTTGACGGGTTAGTTGAGTTGATGAAAACGCTGGGTAAATACTGGGTTGAGTTTGTAGAGCTACCAAGCACGTTTAACGATTAAGCATATTATTAAAACAGGAGACGCTATGTTAGCAAAGGCAACGAAACTGCTATTGGTTGAAGACGATGAAGATGATTACATTTTAACTCGTGACTATTTAGAGCAGCTCAGTTCCCATGTGTTTGACATAGACTGGATAAGCTCTCCTGAGCAGGCGGTGGAAGTGTTGAGTAAAAATCAACATGATATCTGCTTGCTTGATTATCGCTTAGGGGCATCTGATGGCTTGAGTGTTTTAAAACAAGCGCTTAAAAATGGTTTTTGTGGGCCTATTATTATGCTTACAGGGCAATCAAACGATGCCCTCGATTCAGCTGCGCTTGATGCCGGAGCGGTTGATTACTTAGTTAAAAACGAAATGAGTGGTAGCCGGTTTGCTCGCTCTATTCGCTACGCATTAGCGCGCCGTGATGTAGAAGATGAGCGAGTGGAACGCTTAAAAGCCGAGGCTGAAAACCGTTCAAAAGATCGCTTTTTAGCACATTTAAGCCACGAATTACGAACACCGCTATCTTCTATTTTAGGTTATACAGAGTTGTTGATGCTCAGTGACTTTAACAAGCAGGCTGAAAACGAGCTCGGTGTGATTTATCGTAATGGTAAGCATTTATTAAGCTTACTGAATGACGTTTTAGATTTATCTAAAATTGCTGTCGATAAACTCGAACTGAGTTTAGGGGAGGTTAACCTTGATAGCTTAATGGCCGACGTATTTACCTTAATGCGTGTATCGGCGCTCGATAAAGGCTTATCACTAAAATTTGAATCACTGGAGCCTTTACCATTAGTCATTCGTGTAGATGCGACTCGAGTTCGACAAATACTCATTAACCTGATCAATAACGCGATTAAATTTACCGAGCAAGGTGAAATTGTGGTTAATGCGTGGACTGACATGGTTGATGAGCGTGAAATGTTATTTTTTAGTATTAAAGACTCAGGCTTAGGTATTGCTCCTGAAAAACAAGCCCTTATCTTTAAGCCTTTTGAGCAAATAGCTGATGTAGAGTCGCGCTCAGTAGGTGGTGCAGGTTTGGGCTTGGCTATTTGTTCTGAACTACTTAGTCGTATGCAGGGGGATATTTCATTAGACTCCCATGTAGGTAAAGGATCAACGTTTACCATTTCCCTGTACCCTGGTGATATCAGGCAGGTAGAGCGTAATTTATTAAAGCTGGATTTAACCCCCAATATGCAGCAAAAAGTAGCGCCCTGCCAGGTGAGTGGTAAGGTGTTGGTGGTTGATGATTTACGCGATTTACGCGTGTTAGTTGGTCACTTAATCGGTTCAGCAGGCGCTGCGGTCGATTATGCTGATAATGGTAAGCAAGCACTTGAAAAAGTAAAAAAACAGCTAGCAGACGGGCACACTACCTACGATATTATATTTTTAGATATCCATATGCCGGTAATGGGCGGAAAAGAAGCTGCTATTGAGCTTAGAAAGCTAGGATTTAAAGGCGCAATCATAGCCTTAACTGCAGCAACTATGAAAGGCATTCATAACGAACTCAATGCGTTAGGGTTTGACGATATGATTGCCAAACCTGTAGATTCCCACTTGCTTTATCAATGCTTAGAGTTAAGGCTCGGGCAAAAAGAACAGCCTACTTCATCTATTCAGCCAATGCCTAAACCGAGTAGAGATAAGAAGTGCTTTTTATTAGTAGAAGATGATGCTGATGCCGCACAAATTACCCAGCTATTACTAGAAAGCTTGGATGTGGATACCGATATAGCAGCAAGTGTTAAAGACTGTAAGGCAGTACTAGAGCATAATAGTAATTACGATAAAGTATTACTTGATATGCATTTGCCAGATGGTACCGGTTTAGAGCTGGCTGGGTTTATTAAACAGCATTACCCTAATATTAAGCGCGTTATTATTAGTGGTATGGAGCCCGATGCTGTGCATATCAGGCAACTAGAAATAGAGCAGGTATTGTTAAAACCAATAAATTTATCATTACTCAATCAGCTTGTTTAACAGCCTATTAGCTTACCTAGATGTTAAAGGTTTAACCACAGATTGGCGTATAACTAACTCGGGCTCAAATAACGTTTGAATAGGGTGTACGCTTTTTTGATAAACATGACTAAGTACCCACTGCGCTGCCACTTTACCCATCTCATCGATAGGATAGTTTATAGTGCTCAACGGAGGGTAAACGTGACGGGTAAAAAACACGTTATCGTAGCCAATAATTGAAAGCTGCGAAGGTAGTTGTATACCATGCTCTCTGGCACTCACCATGGCACCAGTGGCCATTTCGTCATTGGCACACACCAAGGCGGTAAAGGCGGGGTTATTTTTATAAAGTGTAGCAAAGCCTTCATAGCCACTTTCTTCTACAAAGTCACCTTCAAATAAATTGTTTTCATCAAATTTAATGGCGAATTCAGCAAGCGCTTGTTTATGCCCATTTAAGCGTTCCTGAGCATCTTTTTTCCATAGTGGACCGCTAATATAGGCAATGTCTTTATGGCCCGATTCAATAATGTATTTAGTGGCTAAATAGCCACCTTTAGTATTATCAAGAATAATACAGCGGTCGGCGAGCTCTTCAATATAGCGGTTTAGCAAAACAAACGGGGTTTTGCCTTTACTGAGTTTTATTAAGTATTCATCACTAATAGCTTCAACATGCAAAATAAGTGCGTCGCAATTGCGGCTAATTAAAAATTCGATGCCTTGTTGCTCTCGCTCTGCGTCACTGTGGCCTGCGGTAATAATAACGTGTTTACCTTGGTTTCTTAGGGTGTTCTCTATACCGCTCATCATCGGCCCATAAAATGGACCCTTAAGCTCTGAAACTAACAAGCCCGCGCTATTAGAGCAATTAGAAGCCAGTGATTGCGCAATAGAGTTAGGGCGGTAGCCCAGCTCTTCCATGGCTAAGGTGACTTTTTTTCTGGTTGCATCACTTACGTTTGCATTGTTGTTCATTACTCTTGAAACAGTGGCAAGTGACACCCCTGCAAGCTTTGACACTTCATAAATGGTGGCCATACTATTCCTTGCTACAAATTGCTTTTCTGTGTTAAATCGGCAGTGATTTTTTTAATGGTTTTATTGTCTAGGCTGTATTTACTCATTATTAATGCCACAAGTACACTACCAATCGCGGGGTAAAGTGTGAATGAGGTTAAAATACCATTTTTAGTTGCCTCGCTTAATTCCACATTGGCTTGATATTGATAATAAGCAAGTAACCAACCGGCAATCGCTCCGCCTAATGCAAGCCCCAATTTGATAAAAAATACGATGCTTGCGTAAACTAAACCCGTGAGTCGACGGCCATTCTGCCAGACTCCGTAATCAATAGTATCAGCCATTTTTGCCCATAATAAAGGCGTTGCCATTTGAGTGAAAAAACACCATAAAAAATACACCAAAAACGCTAGTAAAACGTGTTCATTAGGGATAAAAAAAGCAAGGCAGCTCAATATGGCGGAAATATATTGTAGATAAACATAAGCCACTTTTTTATCAAAGCGTTTACTTAAAGGTTGTGCGCAGGCGCAGCCTAGAATATTACCAATCATACCTAAGGTTACAAATTCGGTGATTAAATCTTCTTTGCCAAGAACATATTTTACATAGTAAATAGCCAATGTCGTGCGCAACACCATACTGGTCAATAATACCAGAGCCGCCATACACAAGATTTTAAACGGCTGATTTTGCCATAAAACATGAAGTTGTGTTTTTAAAGATAATTTATGCGGTGGATTGCTCACTCGCTCTTTGGTGTAACGAAAACAAATTAGAAACAACACCACACCGAGGCAACTCATAACCAGCATAGTAAGTTGATAGCCCATTTCGTTATTACCATTACCAAACCATGTTACTAAAGGCAAAGTGCAGCTTGTAACCAATAAACCTCCGAGCATGCCAAACACAAACCGGTATGATTGAATGGAGACACGTTCGTTAGGGTTGCTACTTAATACGCCGCCAAGTGCCGAATAAGGAATGTTTATTGCGGTATAAACTAACATTAGCAGGGTGTAGGTAACGAAGGCGTAAATAATTTTGTTGGCGTCACCCATCTCAGGGGTAGTAAAAGTAATCACGCTTATAACGGCAAAAGGGATGGCAAGCCAAAGTAGGTAGGGTCGGTAGCTACCGTATTTAGTATGAGTGGCATCAGTGAGTGCGCCCATTATTGGATCAGTTACTGCATCAATAACTCTAACTACTAAAAAAAGGGTGCCCACAACAGCAGGCGAAATACCAAAAATATCAGTGTAGAAAAAAGTTAAAAACAGCATTACGGTTTGAAAAATAATATTACTGGCCGTGTCACCTAGGCCGTAAGCTATTTTTTCTTTTTTACTCAGCATAAAAGCCACTCGTTATTATTTTTGGCGCTGTTTAAGAAAATCACGATACGCAATTGCGCTTTGTTTTAAGGTACGTTGTTGAGTTTGGTAGTCAACATAGACTAGCCCAAAGCGTTTTTCATAACCATAGGCCCATTCAAAATTATCCATTAAACTCCATGCAAAGTAGCCTTGTACATTAACGCCTTGCTCAACTGCATTATGAACGGCATTAAGGTGGGTATGGTAATAATTGACACGTTGTATGTCATCTACTTTACCATTTATTAATATATCAGCCATCGCTGCGCCGTTCTCTGTTATATATACCTTAGGTAAAGTGTAACGATCATTTAGTGAAAGCAGTAATTCGCACAATCCCTGCGGGTATATTTCCCAGCCCATATCTGTGGTGGCAACATTCTCTAAAGAAACTTCGCTAAACCAATGATCAGGGGTATTTTTGTAATGAATACGAGTATAGTAATTAACCCCTAAAAAATCGATCTTTTGGCTAATAATTGCCATATCTCCATCACTAATCTGTGGCTTTGCATCATTTGCAAGCTCATTAATCACTTCAGGGTAACAGCCCTCTAGTACTGCCCGTATATACCATTGGTTATGATAGTCATCAGCTAATTTAGCAGCGCGTTCATCAGCAGTGGTAAGCGGATAGGATGGGCTAAAGTTAAGTACTATACCGGCTTCTATCGTGGGGCAATTCTTACGTATCACTTGCATTGCGAGTCCATGGGCAAGCAGTAAGTGGTGCGCTGCTTGGCGTCCTGCTTTTTGACTTTTTATGCCTGGTGCATGTACCCCTATTTCATAGCCTAGGTAGGCGCTACAAAAAGGCTCATTTAAGGTCGCATAAGAGTCAACTAAGCCCTCTAGTTGTTGAGTTACTATATGAGTGTAATGAGCAAATTGATACGCGGTATCGCGATTTAGCCAACCACCGTTGTCTTCTAAATGCTGTGGTAAATCCCAATGATATAAAGTGACATAAGTTTTAATGTTGCGCGCTTTTAAAGCTTGTAATAGCGATTTATAAAACGACATTCCTTGAATATTCAAGCTGCCATCTTGGTGTAAAACGCGTGGCCAAGAAATCGAAAGACGATAAGCGTCTACAGCTAAATCAGCAATCATTTGTACATCTTGTTGCCAATATTCAATGTGTTTACATGCTTGGTTGCCGTTACTGTTATCTGCAATGGTGTTTGGTTTGTTACAAAAAGTATCCCAAATACAGGGGAGGCGGGTATCGTAACTTCCCTCTATTTGAAAAGAGGCTGTAGCAACCCCAAAAATAAACGGCGGCTTTAAGAGGGCTGACGTGCCTGGTAAGGAGATTGTTTTAAACACAATGAGATACGTCCTTAAGCTTGCAAATAATAATGAGCTTTACAGTAGTTAGCTAAGCAATATAAATTGCATAATACAACAATGTAAGCGCTTACAATATTTTTGTAAATAAATTGATAAATTTTCTCTATATGCTATAAATGTAAGCGCTTACATTTGGTGTTGCAACTATTATCTGCATTTTAAGTTTTACTAAACGCAATAAAATAGAGGTAACAATCTGATAATTAAAAAATAATTAGAGATTATACTATGGCACATATCACACAGCCACTACCGGCAGCAGAAAACAGCCAAAAACCAGGGTCTACACACACCTTTGCGTTAACATCGCTTACGACCTTGTTTTTTATGTGGGGTTTTCTTACTTGCCTAAACGATATTTTAATTCCGTATTTAAAGGGAATGTTCTCCCTTAATTACACCCAAGCAATGTTGGTACAATTTTGTTTTTTTGGTGCCTACTTTGTTATGTCAATTCCTGCAGGGAAGCTGGTCAGTAAAATAGGTTACCAATTTGGTATTGTTGTTGGTTTGGTTGTTGCTGCGATAGGGTGTGCACTATTTTACCCCGCTGCAGAGGCACATGTTTACGAGCTATTTTTACTTGCTTTGTTTGTACTTGCTTCAGGGATCACTATTTTACAAGTCTCTGCCAACCCTTATGTAAGCGTATTAGGGCCTGCAAAAACAGCGTCTTCGCGCTTAACTATGACTCAAGCTTTTAACTCTTTAGGTACAACTGTTGCGCCATTGTTTGGTAGTTGGTTAATTTTGTCAGAAATTAGTCAAGCTACAGCAGAACAAGTTAAGTTTCCTTATTTAATGCTCAGTGCAAGTTTATTAACATTGGCGATTATTTTTGCTTTTTTAAAGTTACCTAAATTAGGTAAAGCGATTGACAGTGAAGCAGAAAACCAAGGTGACACTGAGTTTGTTGATTTAGGCAGTGTATGGAAATATCGTCACCTTATTTTAGGCGCGATTGGTATTTTTGTTTACGTAGGGGCTGAAGTGGCCATAGGTAGTTTTTTAGTTGGCTTTTTAACCCTTGATCATATTGCAGGCTTACCAGAGCAACAAGCAGCACATTACATTAGCTATTATTTTGCAGGTGCAATGATAGGGCGCTTTGCTGGCGCCGCGATTATGCAAAAATTAAACGCAGCCAAAGTATTAGCTTGTCACGGTATTTTAGCAGGCTTACTTGTGTTAATTGCTATGACGGGTCAAGGGTCACTGGCTATGTGGGCTATTTTATTAGTTGGATTATGTAACTCTATTATGTTTCCTACTATTTTTAGTTTAGCACTGCAGGGGCTTGGTAAATACACCTCGCAGGGTTCGGGTATTTTATGTTTAGCGATTGTTGGCGGTGCCATTATTCCGTTATTACAAGGTATGCTAGCTGATAACATAGGTGTGCAATTAGCTCTTATTCTGCCCATTGGTTGCTATTTATATATTACTTATTTCGCGCTGTTTGGTGCAAAAAAAACAACGTCAACTCCTCTTTGAGTTTTAGGTGAATGTTATGATTATTAAACGCACTTTTTCAATCACTGCGCTGATGCTAGCAGCAATAACCAGCAGCGGTTGTTCGCAACCCTCTAACAGTGCTAGTGATGCGACAAGCCCAAAAGAAATTTGGCCAACAATCGAAACGGGCATTAAAAGCGACGCTCAAATGGAGCAAAAAATCGCTGATATGCTAAAGAGTATGACGCTAGAGCAAAAAATAGCGCAAATGATCCAACCTGAAATCCGTAATATCACGGTTGAAGATATGCGTAAGTATGGTTTTGGTTCTTACTTAAATGGCGGTGGTTCGTTTCCAAACAATAATAAACATGCAACCCCTGAAGATTGGGTTGATTTAGCAGAAAAGATGTACCAAGCATCTATTGATGATTCTTTAGATGGCAGTACCATTCCTACAATGTGGGGCACTGATGCGGTGCATGGACACAACAATGTTATTGGCGCGACTTTATTTCCGCATAATATTGGTTTAGGTGCTGCAAACAACCCTGCACTTATTGAAAAAATAGCCGCTGCCACTGCGCGAGAAGTAATGGTTACCGGTATAGATTGGGTATTTGCACCTACTGTTGCGGTGGTTCGTGATGACCGCTGGGGCCGTACTTACGAAGGATACTCTGAGGACCCTGAAATAGTAAAAGCGTATTCCGCTTCTATTGTTAAAGGATTACAAGGTGCTGTCGATGGCGATTTTTTATCAGACACGCGAGTAGTGAGTACCGTTAAGCACTTTTTAGGTGATGGTGGTACTGTCAATGGCGACGATCAAGGTAATAATATCGCCTCTGAAGAAGAGTTATTTGCGCTTCATGCACAAGGTTATGTAGGTGGTTTGAGTGCAGGTGCGCAAACGGTTATGGCTTCGTTTAACAGCTGGCATGGTGATAAAATACACGGTAACAAATACTTATTAACCGATGTACTAAAAGAAAAAATGGGTTTTGATGGCTTTGTTGTTGGCGATTGGAATGGACATGGACAAGTTAAAGGCTGTTCAAATAGTAACTGTGCTCAAGCTGCTAATGCCGGCTTAGACGTGTACATGGCGCCTGATGAGTGGAAACTACTATTTAGCAACTTGGTTAACCAAGCTAATAGCGGTGAAATCCCACTAAGCAGAATTAACGATGCGGTAACGCGTATCCTACGCGTTAAAATGCGTGCAGGGTTATTTGATAAACCAAGCCCCGCGAAGCGTCCTCTTTCTGGAAAAACTGAAATTATTGGTAGTAGCGATCACCGTGCAGTGGCTAAACAAGCTGTACGCGAATCTCTAGTATTACTTAAAAATAAGCAGCAGTTACTGCCATTATCGCCTAAGACCAACGTATTAGTCGCAGGCATAGGGGCTGATAACATCGGCATGCAGTCGGGTGGTTGGAGCGTTACGTGGCAAGGAACAGGCAATACCAACATTGACTTCCCTGGCGGCAGCTCTATTTACGCAGGTATTAAAGATACTGTAGAGCAAGCTGGTGGCAGTGCAGCGCTGAGTGTTGAAGGGGAATATAAAGCACGCCCAGATGTAGCCATTGTGGTGTTTGGTGAGCAACCATATGCAGAGGGTAATGGTGATGTTGATAACGTTGAATATCAGCGCGGTAATAAAAGCGACTTAGCGTTACTGCGAAAGTTTAAAGATGCGGGGATCCCTGTTGTATCATTATTTATTAGCGGTCGCCCAATGTGGGTTAATGCTGAGCTAAATGTCAGTGATGCGTTTGTTGCTATTTGGCTTCCAGGCAGTGAAGGTGATGCAATTAGTGATGTATTGTTTAAAAATGCAGACGGTTCAATTAACCACGACTTTAAAGGAAAGTTATCGTTTTCATGGCCTGATAACCCAGTCGATAATGAAAACCGCAACGATGAGGGTTACAGCCCATTACTCCCTTATGGTTTTGGCTTAACCTACGGTGATAGCAACGTACTTAAAGATGACTTGGTAGAGCAAACTCAACAGACTGAACAATTGGACGACTTAGTGTTGTTTGAACGTGCTATAAAAGCACCATGGTCGTTGGTATTAAAAAGTGGCGAGCAACAAAAAACGGTGGCGAGCAGCCGCGAGTCATTAGGTGCTGTGAGCATCCAAACATTTGACAAAGAAGTGCAAGAAGATGCACGCGCCATTCGTTTTAATGGTCAAGCGTTGGCTGAGGTTAATTTAGCCGCGGCATTCCCATCTGACTTACGTTCATACGTTGAAAACAATGGCCAACTGCAAATGCAAATTAAAGTAGATAAAGGGGCAACAAGCCCGCTGTGGATTGCTATGGGTTGTGGTGAGAGTTGTCAGGGTAAGTTTGATATTACTGATAACCTTGAGCAATCAGGTCAATGGCAAACATTAAACATCAACTTAAGTTGTTTTGCAGAGCAGGGTGTTGATTTAGCACAAGTGTTCTCCCCTTGGCAGTTAAGCACGCAAGGTGATTGGCATGTATCTATTGCTAAGCTGGCTATTACAGCAAATGCTGCCGAGCAAAGTAGTGTTACTTGTAAGTAGTCAATAACCTATTAACAAACATCAATAAGCAGGTACTAAATGTACCTGCTTATTGCTTTAAAACCGCGTATACAAAAACCTACCAAATTAGTCCCTTCTTACTTTTATTCCATTCTATGTGATTGATTATATTAAGCTCAATAGTTATCATAAAAACATAATAAAACTGCATTCGCTTTTGCATTAATAATTTGAGAGTATGCCAAAATATTAAAAGCGTTATGTAATTAACAGGTGAGAGAATGAATCAAATAAAGCTGGCTTCGCAGAGCATACAGCCTTCAAAAATAGTCTGTGTGGGGCGCAATTACAGTGCGCATATTGCTGAATTAAACAACGAACACCCTGAGCAAATGGTAATTTTTAATAAGCCTAATAGCGCGATCACTAATACCTTACTCTCTTCCCATAACGGTGATACGTTGCATTATGAAACTGAATTATGCTTTGTGATAAAAAATAAGCAGCTTGCAGGCGTAGGGATTGGACTTGATTTGACTAAGCGAGCTTTGCAAAGCAGTTTAAAAGAAAAGGGCTTGCCGTGGGAACGTGCTAAAGCATTCGATGGCTCAGCATTATTTAGTGATTTTATTGAGTTAACGCCAGAAATGACATCGTTTATATTTGAATTACATATTGATGGTAAAGTCATTCAGCACGGAGAAACCCAGCTAATGTTGCACCAACCTGCGCAAATTCTGGCAGAGGTAAATGAGTTTATGGGTTTAGAAGAGGGCGACATTATTATGACCGGCACGCCTGCTGGCGTAGGGATGGTAAGCGCCGGGCGAGAGTTTAAAGTTGCTCTTTATTCTGACTCTGGTCAGCAGTGTTTATTGGAGCATCATTGGTCTGTGAGTCAAAGTTAAGCACATATTGATTATAGGCTTTATTAAAGTCACTAAAGTGTTCATTTAACCAGTATTGTTGATTATTTTTGTATTGCTCTGAGGTTAAAATATTGTTTTTTAGTACGTGATTAATCTTTTTAATTGCCATAGATGCAAAATTATTTGGGGCATTAGTCGCACAACCAACGGCTATTGGAACTAATTTATTTTTATTTTGGGCAATCGGTAGGTTTACAATATTTGATTGATTGCCTTTGCTAAAGTGGCTAGTGATAAATGGGTAATCAAGCGAGTAATCTAAAGAGCCGTGTTTTAAGCGCTCCATTACAACACCACTTTCATTATCACTACTCCAGCTCATAGAAACATTAGAGTGAGTTAATGAATTTTCAATAATATTGTTTATCTGCACAGAAAAACGACGCGCATCAGCTTGACCGTAAGTGAAGTTTTTATCAGCAAGTAAACTCACTAAGTTGATAGGATTACCATGCTTAGAGGTTAATTGAGGTGCTTTTGCCGCGGTAGTTATGATGTTATGTGGGGGATAAACCGCTGTAGGTAATGAATATAAAAACTGTTTATTTGCACTGCGTTTGTAAATAGCGCATGGAAAACAAACGTTCCTACCCTCATCTATATATTTATTAATCCGCTTTTGCGGTAAAACTAAGCGGGTATGTTTCACCCCTTTTATGCTATGCATTAGCTGTTGTGTTAAATCATCGCATAAGCCAAGCTGTTTTGTTTCTTTGCTTAAATGAAACGGGGGGGGTCTTACTTTGTAACCATAAAATTTCTTCTATTGGCTTTGCTGTTTTACTATGACTGCAAGTAGCAAAAGTTACCAAAATGCCAAGACATAAAAAACGAAGTGATTGCATTACAAATAGATCCGCCTAGAAAATTTGTTGCGTATTATACTGGTAGCGGCTAAAAAATAAACATAAAGAACAGCAAAGAATCAATATTATCGAATTGTACTTTTTCCTTGCTGTTCTTTTAACCTGTCAGGCTGCAGATCTTGTTCGGTGATTAAATCGCCCCTAGTATGGCATTGGGTTATTTCTAAATATGCTATCAATTGCTGATAACGCATCATCATTGAGAGTTAGCTCAAACGCATCAATGTCTTCTTTTAGCTGCGTCATAGTAGTGGCACCAATAATAGATGAGGTAACGCCATCCACTTGATTACACCACGCTAGCGCCAATTGTGCTGGTGTAATGTTGTGTTCATGTGCAAGTTCAACATACTCTTTGGTCGCCTTTTGTGATTGTGGCGTATCACGAAAAATACCGTTACGCTGCATAAATGTCCAGCGAGAGCCTTCAGGGCGCGCTCCATTGAGGTACTTACCCGTTAATAGCCCAGCAGCCAGAGGTGACCAAGGTAGATAAGCAATATCTTCATGCACACATTGCTCTATTAAATAAGGCCAATCTTTCGCATGCGCTAAACTAAACTCATTTTGAATAGACACCATTTTTGGTAAGTTGTGCTCTTTGGCTAAATTTAAAAATTGGCTAATTCCCCACGGGGTGTCGTCAGAAAGTCCACAGTGTTTAATTTTACCCGCTTTAACACACACATCTAAGCCCTCTAAAATATCAAGCATGTCAGCGGTGTGTTGTTTTGCATCGACATCAGTAAATTTAAGCATGCCAGGCCATTGCCTTGCAAAATGAGGAGTGCGGCGATTTGGCCAATGTAATTGGTATAAGTCAATATAGTCGGTTTGTAGGCGTTTTAGAGACTGATCAACTGCATCAATAACAGCTTGGCGAGTAATATCACCACCATCACGGATCCATGAAAGCCCATTACCGGCAATTTTAGTTGCAATAACAATGTCTTTTCGTTTCTGTGAATTACGTGCAACCCAATTCCCTATAATTTCCTCAGTTTTACCATAAGTATCGGGGGAGGGAGGAACTGCATACATTTCTGCCGTATCAATAAAGTTAACACCACGGTCAAGAGCATAGGCTATCTGTTGGTCGGCATCATGCTGGTTGTTTTGTACTCCCCAAGTCATACTACCTAAACAGACCCTAGAAATACTAATATCACTACTGCCTAATTGACTATATTGCATTACTAATCCTAATTATTTGTTTTCTGAGTTTGCTTTTAAAGCCGATAACAAAGGTTCTGTGATCGTGGCTTTTTGCCCTGTTTTAAAGTCAAACATCACCACTTTTGACATGCCAGTGGTGGTTATCGCATTTTGCGCATGGCTAAATACACTGTAATTCATTACAAAGCGGTCAGGTTTAATATCACTGATAGTAATACCTACGCTTAATGTGTCAGGAAACGTTACAGGGCGTTTGTAGCGAATATTATTTTCACTGATCACAGGGCCAGTGGCTTTAGCATTGATAGTATCAAATAAATTTAATTTATTTAAAAAATCGATTCTGGCTATTTCAAAATAACGAAGATAAACACAGTTATTAACATGCTGTAGGGCATCCATATCGCCCCACGCTACAGTAATGTCGGTATGAATAGGGTGTTGTTGTTTAAACGTTTCCATGTATTTATAGCTCTTGGTTTTAAAGTATTTAGATTAGCAACATGGTCGGATGAGCTCAAGGGAATTATAGTTGGCAAAAATTCTAGGGCTAAAATTGTACCTCCTTGAATTCATGACTATAGTAACTATTAACACACAAGGAGATAACGATGCAGAATATAATTAATTGGTTATTGGCATGCACTGTTTTTATAGCTTCGTTCACTTGTTACGCTATGGGTAATGAGGCAGGAGCGATTATTTTGATTTTACTAGGCTTTTCTTTAGAAGTACTATTTTGGATGTATTGCTTTAATAAGCCCAAGAAAAATAGTCGCTCTTTTTAAATAACAGCAAGCTTGCTAATTAGTAGAGATTCCACAATAATAACTGTATAGATAAACAGTTGTTATTGTGTGATGAAAAAGTTTATTCATATAGACATGGACTGCTTTTAAACTTGAGGGTGTTATCTGTGGGGTTTATTTGTAAGTGAACCTGTTTCTGCTAACTTTAGATAAAGAGTTATCTAAGTAAGTTAATTGATGCGCAGATACAGTGATAAAAAAATAAATAAACACTACATTTATCTAGATAGTGACAGGGTCCCTATACTCCTTCCTTGCCTATTTGCTCGCTATACAGAAGTTGTAGGTAAAAAAATAGACTTGATAAAGAGGAAAAATAGGAACTCAGATCTAATCGAAAATGTGTTTGAAGAAGTGTTTATTGGTGCAGATGCAAGTTATAAAATTTGTAATCATCTTGGGCGGTTTTTAGAGTGGGTTGATAAGTTCGAGGGTGAAGGAAATATTACTCTTAGTATACATACAGCTTTGCCCCAAGAATTAATAAATGACTATATTAATGAGTATCTTATAACAGAATGTCGGAGTAGCGAAGCTGTTGCAAATCAGGCCGTAAACTCTCTAAAAGCTTATTACAATTGGCTACAGTATTTTTTGGACAATAAATATAAAAATATTGGCATCAAATCTTCCCATATCTCCATCGCGAGAAGTAACTCTAAACCTAGTTTAAGTGTGAAGTATTTGTTACCTCAAACAAGGGAGCTGATTTATCAAAGTGCTAACTCTTTACTTGAAGAAATCATTTTGAGAAATGGAGGTGAGTTAGGGTGTCGTTCTAAAGAGAATCAAGGGTTTCTTCTTAAAGACTTTAATGAAAGCACTCAGAAACACAAGGGATTGCTATCTCTTTTCAAGGAGCTGAAGAAGCAGCCGCACAAAGAAGAGTTCAAATATTACCTCTCATCACTCTATACAAAATATAGCCGCTCTAGGTTCCTGTATATACCTAGATACTTATTAGAAAAAATGGAACAGTATTTTCGTTTAGAACGACCTCTTACAGATTCAAACCATTTATTCGTTTCAAATTCTACTAATCTGACTAGTGGAAGATGTATTTCAACAAAGTTTGGTACCGATACTTTTGCTAAGACTCGCAATAAAGTGATTAATGAAATACAAAATAATCCAGACATTTATAGATCTTATCAAGATATTGAGTTCACGAATGTTTATCATCATCTTCGGCACTCCTTTGGAACTGATATATTTTATAACTTGTGTGAGGGAGCTAATAAACATTATGAATCAATTACTACAACATCGGCTATTTATTTAACCACTGCAAACAGGCTAGGGCATAAAGTTGATGGCCAATTTTCTAATTCAGTAACAAAATCATATATTCATAGCTGCGGTCTAAAAGAGCAGCTTTTAAAGGAGTGTAGCTTTGGATGATATGAAAAAAGTACCGAGTCATAACTCTAGCTATTATGAATCAATAGTAAGAAGGAATTTTAACTCAAATGAACCTGCAAGCTTCAGATATCCGCTCTCAGCTACTTCGATTGTTGTGCCTGCGTTAAAAGCTTATCCAGAGAGAGTTATTACTTTTAATGTAAAAGGTGAGACATATAAGCGATTAATTTTTAAGGCGATTATCGCTTCTTATAATTATTCATTTTTAGATGAATTTGCCCCACCTTCAGCAAAGTATCGCTTCACTAGTTCAGCTCACCTTTTTGTAGAGTGGTTAAACAATACAAACATAAAAAACCCCTATACTGTTTTAAAGGAGTACGAGTCTTATCGTTTTGATACCTTAAATAATCATGGAGGCGAAAGCGCTCTTCGAAAGCTAAGAACAGTTTTATTTTATGCTTTAGAAAGGTCAAGTGAACTGAGCTCATCTATCGAGCCTGAGCAATTACAATATCTTTTCGAAATTTATAAAACCAAAGTAAGTCCAAATTTTAATAAGAAGCAAATTTCGCTAGCTGGTTATTTTGGTGAATTAGACTGGCTTAGAAATGATGATATTGGAATTGGCAATCAACTATATCAGGTCCTTGCATCGCCAAAAATAACCATTCGTTCACTAAGAGCTACAGCGTCATCAATAATAATAGAACTCTATGAATGTAAGCTGGCTCTAAAAAGGTTTTTAGAAGTATCTGATTTCTCTTTGTTCGATTTTAATATGCTAGGCCCAAATAAGAATGTTAAATACTATAAAAAATCTTTTACGGGGCGGGCGATATTTTGCTTACTGTATAAATATCATTGTCTGAAAAAAAAAGAACCTAAACTCCGAAATGCCTTAGTACTTGTGTTATTAGCTAATACAAGTAATAAAAAGAGTTTTATAAAAGTCTTATCTGCTCTAGAAAGTGAAATAGAACTAAATCGAATTTTTATTTCAACTAAAGGGCCAAATAAAGGTCAGTTAAGTAAAACCTTTCTTTCTGAGAGCTTCTCTGTGGCTGGATCAAATAGTCCATTATTTGGGCTTAATGAATTAAAGCTACTTTGTTCTGGTACCCAGAAATTACCAATATCAGAAATTGAAAATTTATTGTTTTCATGGTTAATGGCAAGCTTGGCGGTCCAACCATCAGATATAGGTAAGTTAAGTAAAAACTCTTTCCGTTACCTTAAAATTGGAGGCCGAGTAACCCACATTGAGTGTGAGTACTTTAAGGGAAGAGCAAATTCTATACATACAACACATTCCATATCTACAAAATTGGTAACAGGGAAGGCTATATATAGCTTTATAAATCAATGCGATGCTGGGAGTCTTGTTAAGCTGAGTTCAAACATACCAGGAGTATTTGACGGCTTTTACTCTTTATCCGGTGTTTTGTTCGAGCTTTTAAGTCTTGATTTCATTAGAGATGTAATACAGAAAACACATTTACATAGTGGAAAAATTCCTCCTGTTATTTCTGAAGTATTAATAAAGTTAATTAAAAATGGTGTTCACTCAAAAAGTAATCATCTAGTTATAACTAAAAAACCTATATCAGAACGAGAGGTGTTAGCTAGAGAGTCTGGTACGTTATGCCATAGCGCTCTTTTTGGGCTTCAAGCTATAAAAAACTCAGCTGTTCATGCTTTTAGTGATCCATATACATTATATTATTTGACTAATAGAAATTCTCACACCAACAGAACCGAAAAAATGCATTATTTAAATGCAGATAATGAAGAATGGATAAATGATTCTGGTCGAATTACACGTAATGTGATGATTGATTTAATAAATAATGTTTTTAATTTAGCTGAAGAACTTGATGAAAATGAAGTATCTAGATTCAATGATGAGTTTTATGAAGTTACTGAACACATATCTCGAAAAAGTCATGAAATGATTATGAGATTAAAGGTAGTGACAAATCAGCAAAAAGGAAGAATTAATGAAGTTGGTGTTTTATCCCCTGACAATAAACAAGAAACTGAAAGGTTTGATCATATTTATGTAGTTGATAGCCCCTTAACTGTTTTTAGAATGAAAAATTACCTATATGAATTTGAATCGAATTATAAAAAATTACTGAGTGTAAACCCCAGCTATTTGTATAAGACAGTAGTACCTACTGTGGAGTGGATCAGCTATGTTTTAAGTATTTTGACAAAGCATTCAGTACTCGAGGGAAGTAATATGTTTAAAAAAATGAGGTTAAATAATGTTTCAATCAGTGTGTTTCACTCAATATAGGGGGGGATAATGCAGCCAAGTTTTAGTACATTGGAGTTAAAAAGCTTTTGGGAAACCCAAAATGAAAAGCTAATAGCTCACCCCGATTTTTTGAAATCTGAAGGAGACCTTTTTGATTCAATTCTTGTTTTCAGGAATGCCAAAGGCATAAGGCGATTGGATTTTTCAATACTTCATAAAGACCATACAAAGCTTGAGGAATCAGCTAAATTAACCTTAAAAGGTCAGTTCTACTCACTTACATCTGAAGAGTATGCAAAATTATTCTTTTTACATGGCTTATCTACTAATTCATCCCAAGGAGCTTTTGCAATATATCAAATGGTGATACACCTTTTTACTTTCTTAAACTTCAATGGATGTAAGAGTTTATCAGCCAGCAATATAGAAGATTTCCATACAAGCTTCTTGACCCAATCAGTGGGTGATAAAGGTTTTTTTAATCGCTTATCAGCGCCTTCCTATAAAGGGACATATAATAATGCGAATATTATAAATATAAGAAAGAAACTGCAGTTAACAGGAATAACAGGACTGTTAAGTCATGATCTAACCCCTAAAGCATTTAGAGACTCTCTAGATGATGCTTGTAAATCACTTCTAAGTATTAGTTTTAACCAATACAAGCTGGGAGGAAGTTACAACTTTATGGGCTTGGAAATGGGGCAATATTATATTGACTATATGAGGCAAGTTTATGAAGAAGATTATTTTTATACATTAATTTGCCATGAAGTCATAGACACAATTGCAACCAAGTTCAAATTTAAAAATGCAGGGCATGGAACTCGAAGTTACTGGAATCGAGTGGTACTAGAGACAATTCAAGGTACATTTATACCTAATGTTCATGAAAAAGAAAGCCTTTGGCGCACTAGAGAGAAGGTGCATATAGCAACAGCAGAAGAACTCTTTAAACAATATAACTTACATATAGAAAGAGTTTTATCTTTAAGTGACAGTTGCATCAGTGCGTTGGTAAAGTCACTAGGGCTTGAAATACGATTTGATGCTGTAGAAATAATTCGCATTTTAATGCTTCAAAAGCTTTATCCTTTCCAATCCCATAAATCCCCTGCTCAAGTATGGGAGGGGTATCTTCAATCATTAGATAAGACATTTATAGATAGCAAGCGCTTATCAAATTTATTGGTTGAAGATGTTTATCAAAAGATGGCTGAAATAGTCATTGCTCGTAAGCTCAATATAAGTGCATTTAAAAAGTCATTAAGGTCTTGGGCCAGAGAGTTAATGGGTGGATCTCTTGGGAAAAATATAACTGATCTAACTGTCGAAATGGACCGCGTAACTCATGCAATGACTACATTAGTTGTTTCATGGCTAGGTTACAGAGCAAGTGAATTTGGCTTCCCTTTAACAGCAATACATGTTGAACCTAATAACGATATACTGGATAACTCTCATGTTCCCTTTAGGTTTAAGTTAAGATGGGTTGTCCCTAAAACTCATGACAAGTTAAAAGTCGAAAGAGAAATTACATCTCAATGTTATCAGATAGCAGCTCAGCTTAACCATTTATTTAAACCATCTGCCAGTGAACCCTGCTTGTATAGGTTTACAGGCGGAAACCAAAGTTTGAATACTCCAAATGAATCAGAACATATTATTGAGCATAGAGTCAAAGCGAATTGGGATGACTTTGTTCAAAGATACAAGCCATTCAAAGAGGTTACGCTCTTAGAAAAGTTATTAAGCAAACAATACCTGTCGAAAAAACAGTCAAAAGAATTAGAAGTGTTAATAAGTAAATATGATATTACAGGCTCAAAGGCGCAGAAATTATTAGAAACATATCGAGAAGTTAATAGAGATCTAACAAAGCTACAATGTAGTTCATTTGCCGGAAATAAACCCCAGAAAAGATTTAAAGAGTCGTTAATTGAGTTTAATAAAACTGGAAAAATATCAAACTTTGAACACAGTTTGGTAGTTGAAAAGTACCTTTCTGAAGAAACTAAAGAGTGGTTAAGAGCAGATCGTATTACTTTAGACCAAAAGGCAATGATGGATATCTCAAATGAATTAAAGCAAGATGTTAGATACCCAACAGCACATTCCTTTCGTCATATTTGGGCTGAAGCGGTTTTAACTCGTTATCAAGGGGACGTAGCTGCTGTTATTAGACATCAGTTCTGTCACTTAGATGAATCCTTTTTTATGGCTTACCTTCGTAACAAAGAACCTCAATTGTTGATGAAATCAGCTCGAATTAAAGTGCTTAATTCTATTGTAGATACATTATTAATTGATTCGGAAAAGAACGGTAAAAGCTATTTAGGTGGCTTTTCAAGGTATGTAAGTAAAGCCAAAAGCTTAACAAAGGCAGTCTCACCTAGCGAGATTCTAGAGCTTAGGGAGCGTATAGCTGGGCGGATTATTTCTATTCAGCCATCACATTTCTCGACATGTATTCCCAGAGAGGGAGCTGAGAGTCGAGCAAAGTGTGCAGAATTTGGAGATATGGCACCTCATAATGCAAAACCTGAATTTTGCTTAAACTGTTCAAATGCGGTCATTACAAGTGAAAATTTAAGAGGAATTTGGTTAACGATACAGCCTTTTGTTAAAGAAGCTTTAGATGAAAATATTCCGGGGTTTATGATAGAGCATCATATCCCCTTATTACGTTCTGGTTATAAAAGAATAAAACAACTCGAGAATTCCAATAACCAAAACAACGTATTGAAAATTTTAAATATGATAGAAAAGGCAATCTCTAATATTGAACAAAATGTTTATAAAATGGAGGTTTAGATGTCGAATGAATTAGATGAGCTGATGACTGATGAATTTCTTTCCGGCTTAGATAGCCCAAGTAATAATAATGAAGGATTGTTAGATAAGCCATCGTGGGTAAAAGGTGGTACTGTACATACAACATTTAAAGCTTGGAGAGCGATTTTAGATCTCCAAGCGATAAAAGAAAAAAGTATCAAAAATTATGGAAAAGTAGCTGACAGAAAAACACCGAAGTCGTTATATCAAATAAAAAAATCGGATGTAGCTGAGATAGTTGCCATAAAGTCACAAAGCTTATTTCGTACTTCGAGTTTTAGTGATGATATTAGAGATTTTTTTGATGATGTTAATTCGGAATTGCTAGAACTTTTTGAAATAGAACAAAACAAGCAAAGATTACGAAGAAAAAGAACGGGTGTCCGAAGTAAGTGTAAACCTGATTTAGTTGATGATGTTCAGGTTTTAAGAGAAAAGGTTGAAGAGCTAGAACGTCAAACTGTTAAGGACACGTTAGACCTTATGCTACAAAGAATGCCATTAGATTTAAGAAGAAAAATGGGGATGTAGTATATTAAGCCGCCGAACGATGAAAAGTGTATTATATTTGTCTTTAGTTATAGTATTAGAGTGTATCTATGGAAAAAGTAGAGCTGTATAAACAAAGCTTATCGAGATTTATTTTTAGTGAACTTATTGTATTTCTTTCTCAAGTAGCCATTTTCTTCGTGGTTGCTGTCCTCACCTCTGACTTTCTAGGCAGTGAAGAAAAATTATTAGCCTTTTCAAAGCAGAAAATTAATGATGGTTCTTTTGGAGAGCTAGGGTTAACTTTTTTAGCTATTATTTTCGTAACAGGTATTTTTACTACTATCGGTAAGGTTTTTGATAATAAACAAGTTGGAGAGTTTATTGATGAAATTTTATATGAAATGCCAAAAACAATTTATGTATTTGGTTCAGCTGCTACAGGGGTTATGTTAGCAGCATCTTTATATATTCAGATGAACCCTGATGCTAATTCGGAAACTGGAGCTATAAGTTTTGCTGTATTAACATTCCTTTTCGCCATGATGATTTTTCTTTACGGATGTGCATTTAGTTATGCATTAAAGCGAAAGACTCATATAAAAAGAAAAGATCAATCTCAATAGCGTTACACACTAATTGGCACCTGATAAAGCTAAATATTTACAAAATTAGAAATAATACTTTAGTAATTCCAGATAGGATATGGCATTATTTCACTGTTTTTATATACAGTGTGTTGTCTTGAGCTACTATGAGAAGAATTATTCATGTTGATATGTTATCTGATGTTTAATTTCTTGACGTTAGTGAGCGAGCGGAAAGAGCTGTAGTTACGCTGTTTGCTTTGGCATTTAACTGAATCACACCCTTGTCAATCCTGACAAGTTTAGTGTCATGCAAAAATTCAATTATTATAGAGTGCAGAATAGCGATAAATCGTACCCACATTATAAAATCTTGACAAACTTTTAATGTAAAATGGACTAGATACTAGAGTAAATATAATGGGTTTACTTAAAAGAAATTTTAAATAACATGCAGAAGTTGATCCATATAGACATGGATGCATTCTTTGTATCTGTTGAAATTAGAGATAGGCCAGAGTTGGCAAATCTTCCTGTTGCTGTGGGGGGAAACTCTAAAAGGCGAGGTGTACTTTCGACTTGTAATTATATAGCAAGAGAATTTGGTGTTCGTTCAGCAATGCCAACGAGTGTGGCACTGATAAAGTGTCCAAATTTGGTGCTTGTACCATCTCGAATGGATGTATATAAAGAGGTGAGTACTCATATTCGGGAAATATTTTCACGTTATACCAATATTATTGAACCTCTTTCATTAGATGAAGCTTATCTTGATGTCACAGATTGCAAATTATTTAAAGGTTCAGCCACTTTAATAGCCCAAGATATTAGAGAAACAATCTACAGAGAAACGGGCCTAACCGCTTCTGCTGGAATTTCTTCTCTGAAGTTTCTTGCTAAAGTTGCTTCAGACTATAATAAACCAAATGGTCAATTTGTTATTACACCTTCAGAAGTTTGTAGCTTTATTGCCGAATTACCTTTAAATAAGATTTCAGGTGTAGGTAAGGTTACTTTTGAAAAACTAAAGTCATTAGGGTTGGAATATGGTCGAGACATTCAAGCTGTCGATCAGGCAATTATTAATAATAACTTTGGTAAATTCGGACTGGTGCTTTATCAACGGTGCCAAGGTATAGATAATAGAAATGTTGAAACAACACGAGTTAGAAAGTCGGTAGGTGTTGAGAGAACATTTCCTGAAGATATTGATGATTTAGATACTCTTCGTAGTATCTTAACCGATAAGCTGATACCTGAATTAAAAAAACGGTCTGAAAAGTATTTACATGAGCGAAAAATAAGTAAATTAGGAGTGAAAGTTAAATTCAATGATTTTCACCAAACGACTAAAGACTTTGCCTATTCTAACTTTGATGAAGGGATATTTTTAGATTTGCTGACAGAAGCAGTGAATCGTGGTGATGGTAAAAAGGTTAGACTTTTAGGGGTTCATATTGGTCTTAATAACATCGAAGTTAAAAATCAGCAATTTGAACTATCATGGTAGAAAATGGAAACCTTGCCTTATTATTTAAAAAGCGTTACAGAAATAATCATAAATAAAAAGCCTGTTAGTTATTGGCGTAAATGAAGTTTTATAAATATAAATTACTTTCCGTTTTGAAAAATATATAGGTAGTTTTATATATAGTATAGTTTTCAAATTATAAATTGAATACCTTTAGAAAAACAATCAAATTAGAAGTGGTTTTTAATGAAAGATATGACAAAGTCGCTTGGTGATAAAAAGTCTTAACTTGGCCAGTCAAGTTCGTCCAGTAGAACTCACAGCACTTAGCTGTTATTCGGCTTAGAGCGAGAACCAGTCAGTCAAAAATTGTGTTGTATGAAGAGGAAATTTGACCGCTATGTAATTCATTGTAAGCAATAAAATGATCTCAGTTATTAGGTGTGTAACGTTTATAATTGCACCTCAATAGTCTATTTGCTATTTTACGCGCTAATAAAAGGAATTTTTAAGGATTTAAGGATGATTCAACTACAGCGCTACCCAATGCCAGATCGACCAAGTAACCCCAGCCCTTTAGAAATGGCTATTTATAATTATGAATTACTAGCCAAAAAACACTACGATGATAAGCGCCGTAAATCTGCTGCATCTAAGGAAAAGCTACAAAGAGATTACGATCACTTACAAAAAGAACGCAAGCGTTTAGAGCACTTGCTTATCGCGCAGCAAAGCTTAGAGTCTTACCGCGCAGAAAGTGAAGGTAGTTCTGTTAAGGAGCTAGCAGAAGAAGAACATCATCCTACGGAAAAGCTTGCTAAGTTTTTACGAGCGGCAGGCGAGCCAAAACCAACTTCATATCATGAAGCACATCATATTGTGTGCGGTAAGGGACGTTATAGACAGCGCCTTACATATGCTGCGCGTTTAAGAATGCATTCGTTTGGTATTGGTATTAATGATCCAACGAATGGGGTATGGCTAAGAAACTTTGAAAAAAATAAGTCAGATGATTGGGCTACGCCTGACACTGTTTCTCACAGAAGGCTGCATCGCCATAATTATGAAGTGTGGGTGTCTACTAGTTTAAGAACCAGAGTAAATAAGCTCGATTTCATAAATGCATTACGTGGCGTGAAAATAAAAATTAAAAATCATATGATGCCAGCCAGCGTTATGATGCCTAAAAATGCTAATTGGGATGGTAAATCATGAAGTTGTTCTCGTTAAAGCCTGTTACTAATTCTTACGACATGGTTGAGTGGGACATACTTTCATTCGCTGAAAAAATACAACCAATGTTGTCATCTAATCAAGATGCTTGCATGTTTCTACTTGATATCCATATGAATAATGACTCTTTATTAGAGTATTGGCCTGAAGGTTATGAGTTGTCTTTTTTACCTGGTTATCTAAAAGATAACTACGATATAAGTATCATGGATGGGTTTATAGCTCTTCGGATGAATGCTTATGAAGCTTTAAAAGATTTATTAGCGCCTTTAGGTGAGTTTATTGAAACAAAAGCTGATGGTGAACCTATTGTAATCTTTAACTTGCGTACATTTGGACAAGAAGATGAAGCAAAATGTGAACGCGAATATTTAGACGGTTATCCTTTAGATTATATCAAGATTGCTTTCATAAATGATGATGTAAAAAATAAGCCTGTTTTTAAGAGTAAACTTACAGGTGGTTCTCGTTTGTATTGTACAGATAAGTTTAAATCTGCTGTAGAAGATAATGGATTAACGGATGTTTATATTGACGAAGATCTCGATAATATTTTTTCTAATTAAGTTAATTTAGATAAAGAAAACATTATTTAGGCCGCGTTATATAAAACGAAAATCAAAGCTACCTTTAAAAACCAACTATTATATTTTAGTAATTTCAATACCCACATGGATGTGGGTATTTAAATGACTGAAATAAATCGGATGCTATATGCCAATAAACTTTAACTGCTTTTTTGGTGGTTGTTTTACCAATTTTTCTTACATAAAAAATTAATAATAAATTTGTATTAGTCCACATTTCAGTTGCAGTTTGAAAAGAGTTTTTTGATTTTATCTGGCAGTTCTTAATGAACGAAAACCGGACGGTAGGACAAACTGACTTTTGGACAGAAACGTTTTAGTCCATCCCGTTGATTCGCTTGTTAGGAGTTAATTATTCCGGAAAAGACATCCCACAATATAACTAAATCATTCCCGAACCATATGCCAAATAAAAACTTAAAGTAATAAATAAAAATTAATGGGAATAAAATTACACTACTAATACCCATCGTGAATAGTGAATACTTTTTCTTTTTACAACTCCATGAGGATTCAAATTTAATCCACCTCATCGTTTCAGCCCAAAAATCTAACAAAATAGCATGTGGCATTGGGTAAGTTTTTGGATGATGATACCAACCCAAGCCATATACGCACCAAGCAAAAGCATTTAATATAAAAATTAAACCTGTCCCATAAATAATAACCCACACAGGACTCTGGAATATAAGTTCTAGAAGATTTCCATTCTTAAAAATTGGATGTTCTCGAGGGTGGCTCAAAATATAATAACTCCTAACGCCGCGCTCTGCGGCAAACTTGGAACGCACCGAAAATTTGACCAACAGCAGCGCCTTGTTATGTGAAATTAAAGCTCAGGCTAAATCATTCATTAATGCCAAACACATTACTCTTTCCCAGTGGTTCGGGAAACTAGCAGAGTCAATTGCTGGTTGTAAAATGGTTCTTTTCGCAACTCCCAGATCTAAAGGAATTCGAGTCAACTCTTGAATTTGTGCTAGGTATGTAATAAGCCTTGGGCCTGCCTCTTTTGAGAATCTCAAGCCCAATTCAAAGTCAATAAAGTGTTTTTCTACTCGATTCTTTTGGATATCATTCCAATGCTCCGGAGGTCTGACGAAATATTCAATCACTCCTGGTTCGGCATTTATTCCAGCAATGTATCGCGCAAACACCCATTGTTCATTGAAGTAACGATCATTATCTAGATATGGTTGAAGAATCTGTTCTTCTTCATTACCAGCGAAAGCTTCTCCTTTTCCATCCATGTTGCAGTCTCTGCACGAAGGCACTAAGTTTACCGGCAGTACAGAAAATTGAGGATAGTGTGCTTTAGGAAGGTAATGATCCAAATTTCTTGGTCGTCCAATACCACCACAAAAAGGGCACTGTTCATTAGCAGCCGCCAGCAAGGAATTATAAATTCTACGCCCAGGCTTACCAGATTTAACAAAGTACGTGCTATATAGCTTAAGAAGTTCAGACTTTTTTAGCGAGCCTATGACAATCGGATCACAGTTACGGTGATTAGGTGTCGACTGTAATGTATACAGCTCACCTTGAGATGCTGATGCAACATAACTATCAGCGCTGACTTGAAATAGTTCAATCTCGCTGCCCAGTTTTTGCAGCAAGTTGGCGTTACCGGTAATCCCCTCTCGGCAACTGGCCATAGTTTGTACATAAGAATAAGCTGGTTGATTAAGCTTTAACATTAATCTATGCCTCTATCTCGATGCGTAACCAGCGCCATCAAGAGAGAGCGGGCCTCTAAACCAAGCTGATGATTATATTCATTCACTATCTCTTGGTAAGAACTTCCACTTTCAACCGACTTTACAAGCAAATCGTGAAACCCCGACTTGACCACCTCAAGACCAAACACCTCCCTTGTTAATACACCAACATTTTCACCGAATGTCTCGATATTGAGTCTACGAGGTTCAGTAGCTAAGCCAACTCGATTGATTTTCCATGCACTAGACTTAGGAACCTCTTGCAGTACTACAGGAGAGTGCGTGGCTATAATAGCTACACCGTTCCTATCATGAAGTAACTCAGACAAAGCGCGAACAAAAGCGGATAGTAACGGTGGATGAAGATGGCTTTCAGGTTCATCAATAAGGACTAAAGTTTTTTCTTCAACAGTTGCGACTAAGCGGGTGATCGTTAAAAGTACTACAGCATGTCCCGAACTCATTCGCTCAATGGTCTTTAGGGCTTTGGATGCTAACTCCTGACCGGAAAACTGAGAAAGATCTTTCAGGCCCATTCTCTCAAAGTTTTCATCTGACTCCAAAGTCTCTATTGCTCTTAACCATCTATCTCGCTTAGGCGTTTGACTAAAGCATGACTTTAAAGCTTGCAAAAATTCTTGGCGAATATCATTGAGACTTTTGAGAGTGTCGCCTTCCTTCTTTAACCCTACATAGAAATAACAAGTGCCTTGCGAGGGATCTGGTTGCTCTATTGGAGGTTCAAAGGGGTCAAAAGCACTAAATGAAACGGAAACCAAACTACTGAAATAATCGTTGCTGATGGGGTTTTCTTGCCAACCTCCAACATCATAAAACTTCGAGGTAGAATGGCCCTTGCTTGTAATAGCTTCAATCATCCCATTAAGAAGTGTTGTCTTTCCTACGCCATTTCGACCGATGACTGCATGAATGTTAGTACTTGGTTTAGAATCAATCTTCACCTTAAACTTCAATTCAAAACCAGACATCTTATCAGACTCGGGTCTGGAAAATTTGAATTCAAAATTTGTTAGTGGGGGCTGGCCAGCCAACACCCTAGGAAACTGTCCTTTGATAACTGATAAGCTGACATCTCTTAACAAGGCGGTCCGAAAAACCTCTTCCTCTTGAGCTACTTCAATCAGCCTTGGAGATAAAACGATGTCTTTTAGTGCCGATAGTAAATTAGTTCTTAACGGTTCTACAAATGATGATATTTTACGATAATAGTCGACATCTTGCCCAACAGAGAAATAACCATCAGATAACTGCTGGAAGGAATTTCCTAATAAGGTGTGAGTTGATTGTTCAGTAGTTTGGCCTTTAAAACCAATTTTTACATTACCGAGATCATGAAGAACACCTTTCTCGTCATATAGTTCCAAATAAAACATGGTTACGAACGAGAAATCGTTCCAATGATCAATCGTTAGGTAAGCAGTATTCAAACCTGACTGAGGAGTTTTCATACCTCTTGCAAGAACAATAAAATTCATTTCTCAGTACTACTTATCATCGGTGAATATCACATAACATTTTAGTATTTATGCGACACGCAGTTTGTGTTGCATAATCGCTTGTTGGACTGAGCCGCTACCAGCTCGGTGTATAGAGTTGGTGTTGTTTATGCTATGGGAATTTGTTTTTATGGCCTAAGTGATATCAAACCAATTTCATTGGCGTGTCTATCGTATCTAAGCAATCCCTGTGCTACTCAGCGTTTATTATGTGCCTATTAAACCTAATGTTTAACCGTTAAGCAATGATCTTTTTCTCACGCACAGTCGCTACTAGCCCGAGCAGTTAAGCAGGTTAACTCATTGATTTGATGCAGCAGGCAAGGCTGCTAACTCGTTCGCGCTATTTTATTTGTCGTCATATCCAAATTCATCACACCAATAAATCGTAAGATACCCGCCTTCCATGACTGGCAAGGCCAATGCGGTATTAATGGTTCTTGCTCTACCTTCGGCTTCACCGCTTTGAATGGGGTTATTGATGCTTGAGCCTTTATTAACCCTAACTTTCGCTTGCGACACGCATTAGCTAAAAAGCCATAGTGGCGAATGCGCATAAACCCTTTAGGCAATGTATCTACACCCGTGATTTACAGCAAGATGTAAATATTGCTGTAAGCCTGTTAAGTAATATCTTCTAACTCGTTTTGGGGCAAAAGTGAGTTAGAGCGGAACGTCCGAAAACGACATTATTGAGAAGTAAGCGACCGAATTTAAAAGTACACAAGTCTCAAACGAGCAATTGCCGCCATTAAAGGTGATCAATGTCTACATATATCTCATCCTGATTTATTCGTTCAGTTACGATATTAGATAGTTCGTAATCTTCAACTAAGGTAACAAGAGCATCCAACTCATTACCTTCACGAGTGCAAGGTTCAGACTTCCACAAGTCTTCAATACGCTTCAATGCTTCTTCTAAATCTGTTTTTGATTTTATAGATATGATGGTCATTGAGTTCTGCTCCTTACTCCACAATTTATTTTTTAATTATGGCAGATATGCCATAGTTAAAGTTGTTTAAGGAAGTTATTCATTAGGTTAACAAGCTGCTGACCTAATCTGAAGGCGCAATAGCTTGTTGCAACTGAGAGTCTTCTTTCGCACAATAACAGCCCATATCCCTATAAAATCCGGTAGACCGCAATTGGCACAAACGCGACTATCAGAGTGAGTTGGAGCATTAATAAGTTCAAATCAACGTTTTGATCTCTAAAGCGATAGCTTCTTGTTGAATTAAGAAAAGGATAAAATTTGGCTTCATGCTTTACAGTCTGCATTATAATGCGCATCACTCCTCAAACACTTTTCTTTTATGCGTTATAGGCATACTTAAGCCTGTTTACGGTATTTTTAATAAATTCACGGCCAGCTATAGTATCTATAAATGTTAAAGGTTTTTTAGAGTCGAATTGAAGTGAAGGGGTATTTAACCAGATATTAAAACGTTCTATATTTTCAAAGTAATTAAGGCAAAAATAGCAGGTTTTTGCAACTTCAAATATATTTTCACTTAAAGTGGTATTTAAAAGCTTTAATTCTTTTTTATAGCGTACATATGAGCTATTGCTAGTTCTAATAGCTGAAGAAAATATTCGTATACTCCAGCCTAACTCTATCCTTAAACGTTCAGCATTTTTGATATCTACACCTTGATGTATAAAGTTAATTTGTTCTAGATAACTAGATTTTTCACTGATCTTTCTATTGCTTAAAATCTCTATAAGGTCTATTTGTTTGTGAATTTCAGAGAAGCTATACATAGCAACACCTTAAATTAAATTATGTTTCCTCGTGTAACTGAAATCGATGTTACCTGTAGAGGTCTACTTGAGATAAATTCTAGCGTATTTACCGCAATTCACTTAACCCCAAAGCAATAGCCTCTTGCTGAAAGCGGCCTGATATATTAATAATTCGCTCATAGGCACCGGTTAAAAAATGTTTCTCTGTTGCTTCAGGTCCATTGTTCATAGCTGGCTGCTCAAAAAAGTCAGCAAAGTTATCAAAATCGAACTGGGTTTTGGAAGGTTTTTTACTTTGTTTATTAAAAGTAATATCGCTTGAATTTTCATCTACAGTGTTTTCTCCAGCAGCAGTTTCAATCTTTTCAAACTTAACTACATCAGCTTCAAATGGAACATCTTGATTAACCCTATACGCATACTCTAAAAGCTTAGGTTCGGCGGGCATGTACATAATAGCTTCTTGGTTTTTAGAGTTTGTTACCCTCAGTATACGGCCCAATATTTGCCGAAAATGCATTTCTGTTTTTATATTTGTAAGGTGACAGCAAACCTGCAAACGAGGGATATTTGTACCTTCGCTAATCATACCAACAGAAATAATCCACTTAGTTTGTGCATACCTAAACTGCTGAATAATACCCGTAGGTTCACTCTCTCGGTAGGTTACAACAACGCTATCCTCGTCAAAGTAAGTTCGCATTAACATAGAGATTTGATGGGCATGCTCAACAGACGATGCAACAATCAACCCTGCTGCATCGGGGTTTTTCAATCTGATTGAGGTCAGCTTCTTTTGAGCTGAAGAGATTATATATTTTATTACCGCTTCATTTTCAATAACTTCTTGATAAGAAACGCCAGAGTCGTTTAATAACGCTTTAAAGCAGTTAAATGTTTTGGTTTCAGCGTCATCTACAACTGTAATGCGGCTATTATCAACAGCTACTATTTGTGGAACCCGACAAACATTATCTCCAATAGCCTCAGAAAGCCCATAAACGTAGTCACACGCTATTTTATTGTTAGGTTGCTGATATGATGAAAGAACAATAGGAGCAGCGTCAGAGCGCCAGGGAGTGCCTGTTAAGGCTAATGTGTACTGTGCTTTATTTTGAATGTTAAGTATTATCTGCTCACCCCATGCATTTGCATTGTCAATATTAGAGCCAGCACAATGATGAATTTCATCAAATATTACAAAAACACGATATCGTTCAAATAGCTGCCAAAAGTGCACATCTAAATACTGTAAGCTTTGATAGGTTAAAGCTCTACCTTTAGCGCCAATAAGCCCATCAAATCGTTCATTCGTTTTTAGCTGTAAGCTTTCCTTAAAGTCTTGGGAAACAATAGACGACGGGGAAAAACAAATGATTAAATCGACCATATTGCTTTTTAATAACTGGTTAGCTAATTCTGAAGCCATCAAAGTTTTACCCGCCCCAGGAGTTGCCAAGGCTAAAAAGTGGCTATTGACGTTCTGATATTGTGTAAGCGCAAAATTAATACATTCGGCTTGCCATAGTCTTAGTTTCATATTTTTTCTAATGCTTCGCTCTGCTTCAGTAAGCCTTCAATCGCTCTAATCTTGCCAAGTATTCTGGTATTGTTGTCTCTTGCTTTGTTGTATTGTGGCTGTAGTTCATCTACCAGTTCGGGTGACTCCAAATAGAGCTCTTTATACGCCTCTGATTCCCCCATATTCAATAATAACTCGGCTTTGTAATGGTTTAACTTACTAAGTAACAGCGCATGTTTATCATTTTCTTTTTCTGTGATTGAAATAGGTATTGAACTAGCTAAGTGAGTAATTACCTCAACATCAAAGCTCTCTGTTTTATTGAATCGCGTAAATCCTTTTTTATTTGATACCACCTTTTTCAGCCAGCCTTTTTTAACAAGCTTGAGCAGTTCTGCGTATATACTTCGCCTAACTGCGGTAGGTATCAACGAAGCATCACTTTTTAATGTTAAGTACGCCGAGCGTACATCACTTGTTGTAAAGTTATCAAAATTTGGTGCAACAATAATTTGAGCTACGAGAGGGTCAAATTTCAAAGTAAATCCTAATGAACTTCTTATAATAATGGGTATTATAGGGCGTGGTAGTTAAGCGCTCAACATGAAAATCTAATCATTTTGCCTTGAGGAAAATCAGGTGAGTGATTTAGTTAAAAATTTTGGTGAAAAACTACGAGAAAAACGTAAAGAAGCCGGCTATTCGCAAGAAGGTTTTGCCGCCTATGTAGGTATAGAACGCGGTAATTACGGAAAAATGGAAAGAGGTAATGTTAACATTAAGCTCGAAACTCTCTACAAGTTAGTGAATGCATTAAATTGCGAGTTTGAAGAGATACTACCGGCAAGACAAAAATATAAAATTGATCTAGGTTAGCTAAAAAACTTTCGGGTATTAATTTTTTATCAATTATTTAAATATTTAGGGTATATTAATCACCATTACCTTAGGAATAACTATTAGCTACAGAGTTGTTTTTAATAAAATAAATCATCTTTAACTCTCTGGCTAACAAGGACTTAACTTATATGTTTGAACAAACTTTTAAAAACATCGACGACATTTTTCATAAAGACGCAGGCTGTTCCAGCGAACTAGACTACACCGAGCAATCGTCGTGGATGCTATTTTTAAAATACCTTGATGACTTAGAGTTCACTAAGTCTCAAGAAGCCGAATTAATGGCAGAAGATTACCAATACATTATTGAAGAAAAATACCGTTGGAGTTCGTGGGCAGCGCCTAAAACTGCTAATGGTGAGTTTGATCACGACAACGCCTTAACTGGCAGCGATTTAATGGATTTCGTTGATGGTGAGTTATTCCCTTACCTTAAAGGTTTTAAGCTGCGTGCTAAAAGCCCTGACACTATTGAATACAAAATTGGTGAGATTTTTAGCGAAATCAAAAACAAAATTCAAAGTGGTTATTCACTGCGTGATGCACTAGAGAAAGTAGACGAACTGCGTTTTCGCTCACAAGAAGAAAAGCACGAGCTTTCCCATCTTTATGAAACAAAAATTAAAAGCATGGGTAACGCTGGCCGTAACGGCGGTGAATACTACACACCACGCCCATTAATTCGCGCCATGATCGACGTATTACAGCCACAAATTGGCGAAACGATTTACGACGGTGCCGCAGGTTCGGCAGGTTTCTTATGTGAAGCATACGACTACCTTCGCCAAGGTGGTGCCAGCAACAAGCAGCTTTCAACCAGCGACTTAAAAACCCTGCAAGAAAACACCTTTTACGCCAAAGAGAAAAAATCTTTAGCGTACGTTATCGCCATTATGAACATGATTTTGCATGGCATTGAAGCACCTAACGTTATTCACACCAATACACTGGGCGAAAACCTACAAGACATTACCCCAAGCAACCAGCACGATATTGTATTAGCTAACCCGCCCTTTGGTGGTAAAGAGCGTAAAGAAGTTCAACAAAACTTCCCGATTAAAACCGGTGAAACTGCCTTTTTGTTTTTGCAGCACTTTATAAAAATGCTCAAGCCTGGTGGCCGCGCCGCTATTGTTATTAAAAACACCTTTTTATCGAATACCGATAACGCCGCCATTGCTTTGCGTAAAGAGCTATTAGAAAACTGCAACTTACACACCGTGCTAGATTGCCCAGCCAAAACCTTCTTAGGCGCTGGTGTAAAAACCGTGGTGTTGTTTTTTACCAAAGGCGAACCAACTCAAAAAACTTGGTTTTATCAACTAGACCCTGGCCGCAGCTTGGGTAAAACCAATCCGCTAAACGATAACGACTTAAAAGAGTTTGTAGAGTTACAAAAGGGCTTTGAAGACAGTGCTAAGTCTTGGTCATTAGCTACGACTGAACTTGATGATACAGCATGGGATTTATCGGTAAAAAATCCGAACCAAGCAGAAGAAACCTCACTGCGTGAGCCACAAGCGATCATAGAAGAAATCATCGCGCTTGATAAAGAGAGCGAAGCGATTCTTGGTAAGATTCAGGAGTTGTTGTGATGGGGTGGTCCATATCTAAAATGAGTGAAGTCACTAATATAATAAGTGGTGGAACACCTAAAAGCGGTATTTCCGACTATTGGTTTGGTGATGTTAAGTGGATTACGCCGAAAGATATGGGGAAAATCACTGGTATTTACGTCTCAGAAACAGGTAGAAATATCACTCGACTAGGGCTAGAGAAATCTTCAGCTAAGCTAATTCCTGAAAGCTCGGTAATTCTCTCAACCCGAGCACCTATTGGTCACCTAGCTATTAATAAAGTCCCTATGGCAACGAACCAAGGTTGCCGGGGGTTAGTACCTAAAAGCACTTTAGATACCAAGTTTTTGTATTATTTTTTATTGAAGAGCGTCTCATTATTAAATGATTTGGGAAGTGGAACTACTTTTAAAGAGCTATCTAAAACTGCTTTAGAGAAAGTAGAAATACCACACCCTGAGATTACCGAACAAAAACGCATCGTCGCCATTCTCGATCAAGCCTTTGCCGATATAGAACAAGCCCGCGCCAAGGCTGAGCAAAACCTCAAAAACGCCCGTGAGCTATTTGAAAGCTATTTGCAGCAAGTGTTTAGCCTGCGTGGTGAGGGGTGGGTTGAGATAACCCTAGGGGATGCAGCAGAAGTAAGCACAGGCGGAACACCGCTTAAATCCAAAAATGAATTCTGGGATGGGGATATTCCTTGGTATTCATCAGGGGAGCTTAACGATACTTTCACAATAGAATCTAAAAGCTGTATTACAGCAGCCGGGCTAGATGGTTCAAATGCCAAGATACTTCCTGAGGGCTCCTTATTGGTTGGCATGTACGATACAGCAGCTTTAAAGATGTCTATTTTGGATAGGGACGGTGCTTTTAATCAAGCTATAGCTGGAGTAAAGCCAAATAATAGAATTAATCTGGAGTTTATACTTCATTCGATTAATTCTATTAAACCTGAGCTGTTGAAGCTTAGGCGTGGTGTTCGTCAAAAGAATCTTAATAAAAGTAAGATTAAGGGGATACCCATTAGGCTTCCATCTTTAAGCGAGCAAAATCAGGTAGTGGAAGAGCTAAGGCTAATTAGAAGAAACACCGATGACTTAGCTGTTATTTATACTCAAAAATTAAACGATTTAGACGAACTCAAAAAATCCATCCTACAGAAAGCTTTTTCCGGCGAGTTGACCAAAGAAAAAGAAGGAGCTGTGGCCTAATGACTCAAGCAAGGACGCGTAATGAAGCCGACACTAGAGCGGATTTAATTGACCCTAAATTAGTCGCTGCCGGTTGGGGGGACGTTGATAACAGCTTTATTCGCCGCGAGCTTATTTGCCCTGGTCAAATTATGGCCGGTGGTAAACGCGCTAATAAAGTCCCGTGTGATTATGTGCTGGTGTACAAAGGCCGTAAGCTTGCCGCAGTCGAGGCCAAAAAAGAAAGCCTGACTTATAGCGAAGGTGTACGCCAAGCAAAAGATTACGCAAAGCGCTTACAATGTCGTATTGCGTATGCCACTAACGGCCATGAGGTTTACCAGATTGATATGCTCACCGGTATTGAGACGCTGGTAGATGAATACCTGTCACCGCAAGCCCTTTGGGATTTAACCTTTGAGCAAAAAGGCGATAAACCAGAAGCGGATTACACCACCGCTTGGCGTGATGCGTTTTCTACCATTCCTTTTGAAGCTAAAGGTGATTGGGCTCCGCGCTATTATCAAGAAAACGCCATTCACAATGCCCTTGAAGCCATTGCTCAAGGCGAGCCTCGAATTTTGCTAACGCTTGCTACTGGTACGGGTAAAACCTGTATTGGCTTTCAAACAGCGTGGAAGTTATTTAAAACCCGTTGGAGCTTAACCGCGCAGAAAGATATAAGCCTTGCTAAAAAGCGCCCGCGTATTTTATTTTTGGCCGATCGTAATATTTTAGCCAATCAGGCATTTAATGATTTCGGGCCGTTTGGTGAAGATGCTATTGTGCGTATCACCCCTGAAAATATTCGCAAACGAGGCGGCGTTCCTAAAAATGCGAGTGTGTTTTTTACTATTTTTCATACGCTTATGTGTGGGCCTAAAACCGAATTAAAAGAAGCCACAACAGAAGAAGATGAAAATGCGCCAGTCAACAAGGCAGAAAACCCGTATTACGAGCAATACCCAGCTGATTTTTTTGATTTAATTATTATTGATGAATGTCACCGTGGTGGCGCAAATGATGAAAGTGTATGGCGTGATATTCTTAATTACTTTGCCCCCGCTGTACAGCTAGGCTTAACCGCCACACCGAAGCGTACCGATAACGCTGATACCTATGGTTACTTTGGCGAACCCGTTTACAGCTATACTCTAAAAGAAGGCATTAACGATGGTTTTTTAACGCCATTTAAAGTGTTACCGATTGTTGGCACTATGGATGAGTACAAGTATATCGAGGGGGATGGTGTTGTTGTAAAAGGCGACCCTGAGCCTGGTAAACTGTATAAAGAAGGTGACTTTAACCGCATTATTACCATACCTCAGCGCGAAGAACGCCGTGTACACTATTGGATGGATCGCTTTAATCCTAAAGAAAAAACCATCGTGTTTTGTGCAACACAAGTTCATGCCGGTATGGTGCGCGATTTTATTAATCAGTACGCAGTTAAAAAAGGCTGGACCACCAACACTAACTATTGTGTTCGTGTTACTGCTAACGATGGTGTAGCGGGTGAAAATGACTTAAAAACCTTTTGTGATAATGAAAAAACCATTCCGACAATCTTAACCACATCACGCAAACTCTCTACTGGTGTCGATGCACGTAATGTACGCAATATTGTGCTTATGCGACTTTGTAACAATATGATTGAGTTCAAGCAGATCATAGGCCGAGGCACCCGCACATACGATGGCAAAGACTACTTTACCATTTACGACTTCGTAAAAGCGCACCATAACTTTGCTGACCCAGCTTGGGATGGTGAGCCAATACCCAGCGAAGTATGCCCAGAGTGCGGCACAACCCCATGCCAATGTGAAGACACTGGCGGCGAAGGTGCCGGTGAAAAGAAACCGTGCAAGGTGTGTGAACAAAAACCATGTGTTTGTGAAAAGCCAGAGCCTGAAGGCTGTGAAAAATGTGGCGAGAGACCATGTGTGTGTGAAAAGCTCGAAATAAAGCTCTCAGACGGCCGTACGCGGCAAATTAAGCATATATCCTCAGCAATGTACTGGAGTGCTGAAGGCAAGCCCATTACAGCTAAAGAGTTTGTTGAACGTATGTTTGACGACTTACCGCGCTTTTTTGAAAACGAAGACCAACTACGTGAAATTTGGAGTGACCCAACCACCCGCGAAAAGCTATTAGAAGACTTAACCGAAGCGGGTTACGATAGCGAAAAGCTCGACAGCATGAAGGCCGTAATTGATGCACAAGATAGCGACGTATACGATGTTTTATCCTACTTAGCGTATGCCTCAGAGGCACAAACACGCACAGAACGAGCTCAACAAGCAAAACCTAAAATAAATTCAGCGTTTAGCGACTATAAACAACAAGAGTTTATCAACTTTATATTAAGTAAATACATTGAAGACGGCGTGCAAGAGCTTGCACCTAAAAAAATGCGCAGCTTAGTAGAGCTTAAATACAACACAATTAACGACGCCGCCATTGAGTTTGGATCACCGGCAGCTATACGCGACACGTTTATTGGTTTTCAGAAGTATTTATATGAATAAGAAAGAATCATTTGGAAAAAGCTTATTGAATTTTTTAGTCGCTGGTAGTGGGGTTGTATGAAAGCGAAAATAATTGAGTTGCTTACTAATAATCCAGGGTTAAAAGGTAAAGAGATAGCTAGAAAACTAAGCCTTGAAAAAAAGAGCGTAAACTCTTTCTTATACCATGACAAAAGCGGTACTTTTATTGAACGAAAAAATGAATGGTTTTTAGCTAATATAGGTGTCGTACTTCGATTTGAAAAGAGTGGTTGGCTAACTACTTGTGACTTTGAAGCACTTCTCAAAGAAGGAAGTGATGTTTGGTGTGACTCTGTAGAAATTGTAAGGTTTGAGTTTTATAATTGCTCAATACTATTAGGTGCTATTTCCAGGCTATTATCTTTAGTTAATCAGTTAGCATCTATAGGTAAGCACGTTACTCTTGATTTTACTGGGTGCACTAAATCATTTTCATATTTGTGTAGAATTGGATTATTTGAAACTTTTCATGAGTCAGTAACTGTACTTCCTGAGAGAAAAGATAGTTCTTCTCATTATGGTAGTAATAAGAAAGTAATGGAATTCGTTTTAATACCAGCTGAAACACAGCAAACGAACTTACCTGTAAAGCTAAAAAACTCGTTTATCGAATTAGCGGGTGAGCAACATTCCAATGCGGCATTTGGTTTTATAGCTGAATTTATTAACAATATTATTGAGCACTCACAAACTCCAACCCCAGGAGTGGCAGCACTTCAAGTCTATGGTAAAAGTAAAAATAGGACGAAAGTTCAGACTGTTTTTTCTGATAGCGGAAAAGGTATCATTGGTACGTTGAGGCCTGTTTTAGCCAAACGATACCCTCAATTGCATAATAAGTATCCTCCGAACAAGGAAAATTCAGACATCCATTTATTAAATGAGGTTCTGCAGTCTGGCGGTGTAAGTGGTGCCAATGATGCTAATTATTTAGGCCGAGGTCTAGGACTTAAACTTAGTGCGAAACAAGCTGCAAAGTTTGATGCAACAATTTGTGTAAGACAAGAAACATTTGAACTTACGTTAAAATATGTCGATGGTAAGCTTGATGAATCCAATTATAGCTCAGATCTCAAAAAAATATCTGGAACCCATATATGTTTTGACTTTTTTCTGCATTAGTATGCTAGAATCTCGTTAAATAAATATAATTAATCAGAACGAATTATGTTGATAAAATTATTAGATATAACAACCGATGCCCTCCCCAATGGGAATGTTAAGGGTAAGGATGTATATTCTAAACTACATAAAATGATTGAGTCCCGACAAGAGCTGGATACATTTGGGGTTTCACTAAAAGGTATTGAAGCTACCGACGCTTCTTTTCCGCGAGAAAGTGTTATGGCTTTAGCAAAGCACTACAGAGGAGAAAAGTTTATCTACCTCACAGATCTTCAGGATGAGGATTTAATTGATAATTGGACTTATGGTGCTATTGCCAAAAACCAACCTATGACTGTTTGGAATCATAAAAAGGTATTTTTCATAGGGCCTGATATGGCTAAATCTGTTAAAGAACTGACAGATTTTTTAATAATTAAGCAAAAAGTAACAACTAATCAAGTTTCTACTCATTTTGATATTACAACGCAAAACGCAAGCACTCGCCTCAAAAATATTTTCAAATTGGGCTATGCCAAAAGAGTTGAAGAAATAGCTGAATCTGGTGGTAAAGAGTTTGTCTATAAATTAATTAAATAAATCTGGTTAAAAAACTTTATTTAATCAGATTTGTGAGTTAACCTTATTCTATTAACCAAATCCCTAAGGTCTGGTTAAAAAAATATTATTAATCAGAACGAGGTTCCAAATGAAAACTTACCACTTATTTATTTCCCATTCATGGAATTATGGACATCAATACAGCAGCTTAACTACCTTACTTAGAAATAGAGCGCTTTTTAACTTTAGGAATTACTCTGTTCCTGAATCAAATCCTATTATTGGAGCAAGAACCGATAAGCAGCTTGAGGCGGCTATTGAGAATAAAGTTAAAGCTAGTTCAGTAGTAATAATAATGACGGGCGTGTACTCAACTTATAGTAAATGGATAAATAAAGAAATCGCTATAGCTAAACGTTTAGGAAAACCAATTTTAGCTGTAAAACCATATGGGGCAACGAATATGTCTTCAGTAGTTAGAGGTGCAGCAGATGAAATATGTAACTGGTCGACTGAAAGCGTTATTTCAGCAATTCGTCGTTTGGCTTAAGGGAGATAAAAAAATGAGAAAAGCTCTTTTTATAGGTGTAAACGGCTATACCTTCATTAACCCATTAAGTGGCTGCAATAATGATGCAATAGAGATGGCTTCTGTTTTAACAAGACATGCATCAGGTACTCCTAATTTTCACAGTAAAACTTTGACTACTGCAGAAGATAATCTTAGTAGGCATACTTTAGAAGCATCAATTCAAGAGCTGTTTTCAGGTTCTTGCGATGTTGCATTACTCTATTTTGCTGGTCATGGTTGTTTCGATACAAATCTTCATGAAGGAATGATTCTGCCCCAAGATTATAGAAATACAAGCGACGGTATTCGTGTAAGTGACATTCTTACTTGGGCTAGTAATGCAACTGAGATAAAAAATAAAATTATTATTCTTGACTGCTGTGAAGCTGGCGGAGCTGGAGAAAGTAAGCAATTGAAAGGTGGCTCAAGCATAATTAGTGATGGTATTACTATCTTAACGGCATGTAGAAAAGATGAGTATGCACAAGAGTGTGCCGGACATGGCGTTTTCACTAGACTGTTACTTCAAGCATTGCACGGGGGGGCTGTTAATGTTCTTGGTCACGTTACCCCCGGTAGCTTATATTCTTTTGTTGATAATGCACTTGGTCCTTGGGAACAACGACCTGTTTTTAAAACAAATGTTTCTGAGTTTATTTCTTTAAAAGAGCACACACCACTTGTACCTTTAGAAACACTGAGAAGATTACCTGAATGGTTTCCTGAAGCTGAGTCTGTATTCGCTTTGACACCAGCTTATGAGCCTGAGCACCCTGACTTTGATCCTAAGTTGGGAGAAGTTTTTTCTCAACTGCAGCAATGTAATAGGCATAGTTTAATAGAGCCTGTCGATGCTGAGCATATGTACTTTGCAGCCATAAACTCTAGAGGATGTCGTTTGACTGCTCTAGGATTTTATTACCGTGAATTAGCAAAGAAAGGACATTTTTAATGAGTGTATTTATTAGTTATAAACATTTAGATCGTGATTTAGCTATGCAAATTGATCGTCGATTGAAGCTTGATAACATTACTACTTACTTAGATGTTCTAGATGCCGAATCTCAATCGACAGTGGATATAACAACAGTTATTACAAAGAATATAGCAAAGTGTACTCACTTAATTGCTGTAGTATCGAAAGAGACTGCTACATCTTGGTGGGTCCCTTTTGAAATCGGTGAGGCAACAATATCAGCTAAACGGATTGCTTCTTATCGTTCTAGCTTTAGCCCATTACCGGAATATTTAGAAATGTGGCCGAAAATGGATAGTATGCAACACTTGGAATTATTTATTGCAGCAT
Source organism: Pseudoalteromonas sp. Scap03 (assembly GCF_013393115.1). Lineage (GTDB taxonomy): Bacteria > Pseudomonadota > Gammaproteobacteria > Enterobacterales > Alteromonadaceae > Pseudoalteromonas. The sequence goes on from NZ_VDEU01000001.1 coordinate 1,594,381, forward strand.
ATAAAAATGAGCAGCGAGAATCAGTTTATAATCGTAATATGTTTGAGTCCGTAGGGTCTGTAGGAGTTAAATCTGCAAGCGACTTCCATAGTACGTTAAAAGCTAAAATTCGCCGTGGGTATTAAATTATTTGAACACTACATTTATGCCAGTTGTTGGAAATAGCTGGCATAAATAATAGTTGTAATCTCTTTATCTGCCAAGAAATGATTTTTAATTTTTATTAGAAATTAATGTAGGTAATTTTTGGAGTTTTATTTGCACATAAAATAAGATTAATATCAATTGGTTGCCATATTTTTCCTGATTAGCTTACATTTTACACGCGAAGTTTTACAGGTGCAGCCGTTGAAATGCGCGACAACCCCAAGCTTGCAAATGTACCGCTGGCAATTGGCGGTAACAGTCGCCGTGGAGTGCTCTCTACCGCTAATTATATTGCCAGAGAATATGGTGTGCGCTCTGCTATGTCTAACTATCATGCCAAACAGCTTTGCCCCGATTTAGTTATTGTGCCGGGGAGAATGGCTGTTTATAAACAAGTATCAACTCAAATCCGCGCTATATTTAACCGCTATACTGATCTTGTAGAGCCTCTTTCACTTGATGAAGCGTACCTAGATGTTACCGACAGTACTGCATTTAAAGGCAGTGCAACGTTAATTGCTGAGCAGATCCGCACCGATATTTTTAATACCACAGGGCTGACCGCTTCTGCGGGGATTGCGCCAATTAAATTTATAGCCAAAATTGCTAGCGATGAAAATAAGCCCAATGGCCAATTTGTAGTATTGCCTGAGCAAGTTGACTCGTTTTTAGCCCAATTACCACTAGGTAAAATTCCAGGAGTGGGTAAGGTAACCTTGGAGAAGCTTAATTTAAAAGGGTTGTACACGGGCCAAGATGTTCGCGAAAAAGGGGCTAATTGGATGCAGCAACATGTGGGAAATTTTGGTGTGTCGTTATATCAAAAATGTATGGGAGAGCATATAGGGCGGGTTTCAACTGAGCGGATTCGTAAGTCATTGAGCGTGGAGCATACTTATGAATACAACAAAAATAGTCTTGATGAGTGCTTGGAGCAATTACCGCAACTGCTAGGTGAGCTCGAGGTTAGATTAAACAAACAGCAGCTACAAAATAAAATTAACAAGTTAAGTGTTAAAGTTAAATTTGCTAATTTTGTTGTGACCTCAGCAGATCAAGCGAATCATCAATTAAACACGGCTATTTTTAAAGAGTTACTCGCCAAAGCCTATCAACGCGGATTACAACAACCTGTGCGTTTATTAGGAATAGGTGTTGGCATTAAAAACCAACCAGAGCATAATTTACAGCTGAGTATTTTAGACGTGTAAAAGCTGTAACTCTAGGTTGCCAGTAAGTATGCAGATTACCGCAGTTTACTGGTTATAAATTGCTAAATAAATAATAATAGGGGCTACGTTTTCTAACAGGATCCTTTTTTATGGCATATCCAAAAGCAGTGTTGGCTCAGCCAGTTAGTGCAAGCCTAGATTGTGCATCACACGATGCACTAATTATTATCAGCGATGACTTTTCTCACATACCAAATACGCCTCTGCGCGATGCAATTTTAAATCAAGCTCAAGTAGACTCTCGCATAGGTAATCAAGTTACCTTGCTAGTAATTGCCGGTAAACGTGTTGTATTAGCCCCAACAGGCCCTTTAAATAGAGATTATGATGATGTACGTCGCTATTTTGATGCGGCTAAATTAGCCATTAACGAGGCTAAAGCGTCAGGCAGTGTTAACCCCGCTATTTACTTACCTGCTTTAAATACCAACAGCCGTTACCAACACGCGCTGGAAGTGGCCTATTTAGGCGCATGCCAAGCATTATGGCAGCCTCTTGAAGCACGTGAATTTCATGGTCATGGTATTGAGCCAATTACTCAAATCGGTTTAATTGATGCCAATGAACAAACGATTAAAGCAGTCAATGCATTAGCAGCTGGACAATATGCTGCACGTGATTTATGTGGTACCGAGCCTGAACGTATGGCACCACCACGCTTTGCTGATTACTGTAGCGAACTATTTAATAATAGCGCAGTGAGCGTTGATGTGATTGATGACTTGGCTGCCATTGATAAACACTATCCGATGCTAAGTACTGTTGCTCGTGCATCTTATGCAGTAGAGCGTCATCATCCACGCGTTGTTAAACTTGAATATGTACCAGAGGGTGAAGTAACGCGCACACTGATGTTTGTTGGTAAAGGCTTAGTTTATGACACAGGCGGTGCAGATTTAAAAGTAGGCGGCTACATGGCAGGTATGAGTCGAGATAAAGGTGGTGCGGCTTCTGTGGCTGGATTTATGAAAGCAGTTGCTGATTACCAGCCTAAAGGCGTTAAAGTGATTGCCTTTTTAGCAGTGGTACGTAACTCAATTGGTTCAGATTGTTTTGTTCCTGATGAAATCATTACTAGCCGTGAAGGTGTGCGAGTGCGCATTGGTAACACTGATGCCGAGGGGCGTCTAGCGATGGGTGATTTACTTAGTGAAATGAAAGATTTGGCTGTAAACGAAATAAATCCAACGCTGTTTACTGTGGCTACTTTAACAGGGCATGCTGCACGTGCGATGGGACCATATGGTGCTTATGTAGAAAATGGGCCAGCACGTAGTGCTAATATTTCACGTCAATTAGCTGATTGTGGTGATTTATGGGCTGACGGTGCAGAAGTATCACGTTCACGTCGTGAAGATTATGACTTTATAAAACCACGCACTTTAGCCGATGACGTACTTTCTAGTAATAATGCGGCTTCTGCCGTCACAGCGCGCGGTCATCAATTTCCTATGGCATTTTTAGCTGTGGTAGGCGGGTTAGATAAGCATGGTAATGAGTCTACTTTACCACTTCCTTATGTGCATATGGATATTGCCGGTAGTGGTGTTGAAGGTGGTGATTGGCAACATGGTAAACCAACGGCAGCATCAGTAAGCAGTTTATTTGCCCGCTACTGTTTATAATTATCTATAAATAAGTCTAAAAAGCCCTGAAAATCAGGGCTTTTTAATTGGTGAAAGGTATTAATTAACCTGAACTTTGGTTAAGAGGTTTACTAACGCATTGAATCAAAATGATATTTATGTTTAATTTTCTCTAGCTTGAGATAGATTTATTATCCGGAATTCAGGTTAACTCAGCTTAAAGCGCGATACCACGCTAGATAATTCAACACTGCTTTGTTTGAGTTTGTCGCTGGCAAGGGTTAAATCCTTCGTATTACCTAATGATTGCTCCGTTGATTGCGAAAGATCGTTAATTCTTAAGTTTACTTCATCTGCGGCCGATGTTTGCTGCTCTGTTGCTCTTGCAATTTGGCCGTTCATATCGGTGATCACCGCTACTAACCTGTCTATTTCATCCAGTGATGTATTTGCTGAAGAGGCTTGTTCAACCGTAGAAATAGAAATTTCTTGGCTAGATTTTACCGCCTCAACTGCGGCTTTAGCGCCTTCTTGCAGTTTAGCTATCATGGCTTGAATTTCATCAGTGCTTTTACCCGTTCGACTTGCTAAGGTTCTTACTTCATCGGCTACGACGGCAAAGCCTCTACCATGCTCACCTGCCCGTGCAGCCTCAATGGCTGCATTGAGTGCCAACAGGTTAGTTTGCTCTGCAATACTTCTTATTACATCAAGCACCGAGCCAATATTATTACTCTCTTGAGCAAGATCAGCGGTTACTTTGCTTACGGTTTCTATATTACTCGAGAGGGTTTCAATGGCGATAATCGTTTTAGATACCACATTTTTACCCGTTGATGCATTACTGGCAGTATCATTTGCGGCTTGTTCAGCGGCTTCGGCATTACGGCTAACATCATGAATTTGATGAGTCATTTCCTCCATTGCAGCGGCTACTTGGGTGCTACTGTCGTTTTGAAGCTCAATAAACGACTGGCTGGTTTTGCTAGAATCATCTACAGCATGGGCATGCTCGTTTACATCGTTTGCGCTTTTGGCGACTAGTACTAAAGACTCTCTAATTTTAGAGACAAATAAATTAAATGATCTCGAAAGTTGAGATATTTCATCATTACCATTTTCGTTGAGAGTACGAGTTAAATCCCCCTCACCTTGAGAGATATCTTTCATCATCTGCGCTGCTAAACGAGTCGGCGTTAAAATGCTTCGGCCAATAAAGTAGCTAAATAACACCACCACAATAATCATAATAACAACGTTGATTATGATGATAGTGCGCTGCTGCGAAAAGGCACTGTCTATGGTATCAAGATAAACTCCCGAGCCGATTATCCATTGCCACTGATCAAAACCTTTAACAAACGCAATTTTATCTACGGGGTTGTCATTACCGGGCTTTGGCCATTTATAAGGCACATAACCTTCGCCGGATTGTTTTACAACGCTAACCATCTCAACAAATAACGGGGTGCCATCAGGGTCTTTATTATTAGTTAAATCTTTTCCCTCAAGAGCTGGCTTTATTGGGTGCATTACCATGGCTGGCTGATAATTGTTGATCCAAAAATAGTTAGTATCATCGTAACGCAATGAGCGTATTGATGCGATTGCTTGAGACTGTGCTTGTTGGCGAGTAAGAGTTTGGTTTTGTTCAAGGGCTGCATAGTGCTTAATAGTACTATATGCAGTTTCTACCACATTTTTAGTTTTAAGGTATTGCTCGTTTTTGAGCGCTTGGTATTGGTTACTCAAGCTCGAAATACTCAATACAATTAAACCAAATATTACAATCCCTACTAAAATGGCTAGACGTTGAAATATAGTAAAACGACGGAGATTTAGCATAAACATGTTCCTGTATAAGAGCATTACTTCTCTTTAATAAGCATAGTTAAAATATAGGCTAATAGAGCTTTATTTTCATAATATTGAATTTTTATATTTAGTTGTTAGCGGTTAATTTAAATACAATACAAGTTGCGCGCTCAGGCTTAGATTTTTAGTTACCCTATGCTTAAATGGATTTAATTATTGTTTGTTGACGTTTCAATATATCTTATTTGCATAAAAAAAGGCTGATACTTGTATCAGCCTTTAGTCGAATAACTTAGTTAGTTTGTATTAAAATTACGGTTAAAGAAGTTAGTAATAGTTTGATGTAAATGAGTTTGAACTTGTTTACCGCGAAGACTATGTTTTGAGCCTGGGTAAGTCATCATTTCAAACTGTTGATTGTTATCTTGCAGCTGTTTAAACAATTTTGTTGCATGGGTAAACAACACGTTGTCATCGGCCATACCATGGTAAATCATTAATGGGCCTTTAAGGCCTTCAGCATATGGGAAAACAGCACTGTCGGTATAACCTTGCGCATTTGTATCAGGGTGACCCAAGTAACGCTCGGTGTAGTGAGTATCGTATAAGGCCCAGTCAGTTACAGGAGCGCCAGAAACACCGGCACTAAAGTAATCGCCTGCTTTAAACATGGTCATTAGCGCCATATAACCACCGTAGCTGTGACCATAAATACCAATGCGTGCAGGGTCTACGTAATCAAGTGTACGTAAAAACTCAACGCCTTTAATCTGATCAGCTACTTCAACAACACCTAAATTTTTATATATTGCATCTTCAAACTTTTTACCACGATTGTAAGAGCCGCGGTTATCTAGTTGAAAAATAACATAACCTTGTTGCGCCATATATTGAAAGTATAAGTTTTTACTACGCCAGCTATTAGTTACTCGCTGAGCATGAGGGCCGCCATACACGTTAACAATAACTGGGTGCTTTTTACCCTTAGCCATGTTTGTAGGTTTAAATAAACGGTAATGCATAACTTGGCCATCTTTAGCGGTAATAGTACCGTACTCAGGCTTTGCTAAATCGGTTAAAAAGGGAGTTAGTGGGTGAGAGTCGTCTAGTTTATTCTCTTCAAGCCACGTAATAAACTCTCCATTGATTTTGCGCAGTGCTGCTGAATTTGGCTTATTCACCGATGAACTAGTGTCAATGAAGGTTTTGTTATCTTTTGCCAGTACAACATTGTGGTATTGGCCTTTTTCAGTAATGCGCTTAATTGCCCCTTTTTTAAATAAAGGCGCACTGTATAAGTGACTTTCAAGCGCAGTATCTTTACGCGCTGCAAAGTAAACTATACCATTTTTTTCATCTACGCCTTTTAAGCTATCAACAACCCAGTCACCAGTAGTTATTTGACGAATAAGTTGGCCATTATTAGCATACAAATAAAGGTGCTTAAATCCATCTCGCTCCGAGGCCCACACAAAATGTTTTTTATCTTTTAAAAACTCAAGATCAAAATGTAGGTTTATCCAAGTATCGCTTTTTTCAGTTAATGCGACGGTTTGCTGTTTCGTTTTACTGTTGTAAAAGCGTAATTCTAAATTGTGCTGAGAACGATTTTGCCACTGGTAAGACAGGGTGTTGCTATCGTTTAACCATTTAGCACGAGCGATATAAATATCTTTATCTTCACCTAAGTCAACCCAGTCAACTGCTTGGTCATTAAGTTTTACAACACCAAGTTGAATGTCAACATTGTTAGTGCCAGTAAATGGGTAACGCTGATTAAATAGCTTTACTTCATCAGCATAAATTTCGTTACGAATTGCTTCTTGAACAGGGCTTTCATCAACGCGAGTAAAGGCGATTTTAGATTCATCATTTGCCCACCAATAACCGGTCATGCGGCTCATTTCTTCTTGCGCCACAAATTCGGCCATACCGTTTTTAATAACGCCACCGCCATCTTTACTTAATTGAATTTCTTTACCAGATGCCAGTTCTAATGCGAAGAGGTTTTGCTCACGAACAAACGACACAAAATTCCCTTTTGGAGAAAAGCGCGCATCGGTTTCAAATGCTTCAGTGTTAGTCAGCTTTTTACTATTTTTTGTTTTTAAGTCGAAGTAATAAAGGTCGCCATTAAGAGGAAATAATAACGCTTTACCATCTTTTGACCATTTGTATTCAAGAATACCTTTACCAAAAATACGCTGGCGTTCACGGCGTGCTTTTTCTTCATCTGACAGGTTTTCTGGGCCTGAAAATAATTGCGCTGAATCAACGAGCAATCGATTGGTGTTATCTTTTAAATTATATTCCCATAAATCATAGCGGTTATAGTCATCTGCTTTACCTTGTAAGTAGGTAACACGGCTACCATCGGGAGAAAACTTAAGTTGTACCGGAGATTTGCCAGCTAAGCTTGGATCATCAAATATGCGCTCAAGCGTTAACGGCTTTGCTTGAGCGCTTAACGCGCCCGCCATCAGGGGGATTGCCAGTGAGAGGTGTTTTAGTTTTTTTAACACAGGATTGCCTTTACTTACATAAAATTACCCCCGATGGTAAAGCACAAGCGTGTGCAACTGCAACTAAATGCTATAAAGTGTGAAGTAAAATAACCTAAGGATTTAACATGCGCGAAACATCATTTACCTTAGCCCCAGAGCTGACAAGAGATTGTATTGAACTGGCCGATTGGCCTCTTTGTAAGGTATTACTACTAAATGACAGCCAATACCCATGGTTTATATTAGTTCCTAGAATAGCGGGTTTAAAAGAGATAATAGATTTAACCGAGCAGCAACAAATCACTTATTTACAAGAGTCGGCTAAGCTCAGCCATTTATTAATTGAGGTGTTTAATCCTGATAAGTTAAATGTGGCCGCGCTTGGCAATATGGTTCCGCAATTACATATTCATCATATAGCGCGTTTTAAAACAGATATTGCATGGCCTGCGCCGGTATGGGGCAAGTTTCCAAGTGTCCCTTATACTAATGAGCAGATAGAGCAATTAAAAACGCATTTTTAAAATCAGAATGGGTTACTTTGAGGAGATAGTATGAAATTAATAAAACAACTCTGCACTAGTGTATTTATAGCAGCCATTGCTGTTTCAACAGTAATAGCGAGCGAGCAGCCGGTAGCTACGGATGTAGTAAATAACGTTAGCATTAAAAACTTTGCAGCACATAACAACCTGATTTTTTCAGCAGCGCAACCGACTAAAGAGCAGTTTAAGCAATTATCGCAAGCCAAGGTAAAGCATGTTATTAATTTACGTGCAGCAGATGAGCAAGACTGGGATGAAGGCGCGTTAGTCAACTCTTTAGGAATGAGCTACCACTTAATTGAGATTGCGGGTGCAAAAGACGTAAACACTGATAATGCAAAGCAGTTAGCCAATCTTTTAGAGCAACTTAAAGGTGAGTCGGTGGTTGTTCATTGTGCAAGTAGCAACCGTGTTGGCGCGTTAATGGCTATTTCAGCCCATCAGCAAGGTACAGATATAAAGTATGCGATTGAAATCGGTAAGCAGTGGGGAATGGCAAGCCTTGAACCGGTTGTACGCAAAGTGATGAATGACAAATAAGCATTCTGATAAGTAATAAAAAAGCGTTACAATGTAACGCTTTTTTATTTAATTAGCTTTTGTTAATTAAGGCCAAGCACATCTTTGCCTTGTTTAAAGGTCACATCTACAGGGATGTTCGCTTTGCTTAACTTTTCTAAATCTTTAGCAAGTTCCGCTTTAATATCGCCATGAGTGGCAATAAGTTGATCTACTTTTTCGTAATCACCGTCACCTTGTAGAGTTAAAATAAGGCGCGATAACTTTGCCATAGCATCCCCCATTTTATCCATGTTGATGCTATAAAGCCCGTCTTCATTTTTAGAAAAAGCACCTTCTTGAGCAAAAAAGTTAAAGCGGATCATGTTTGCTTTACCATGTGCACTTGAGGCACCGAAACGCACTGAGCGGAAAATACCCGCCATAAAGGTGGTGTAGTAATCTTCTAACGTCCCTTCAGTGATCTCACCTTTTTTAAGTAACTGTTCAACCATGTATAAACCAAGAATATCGGCTTTACCTTCTTCTAAAGCACTAGCGTGTTCTTGAAGTGATTGGCGAACGGTACCTTTACCCGTTAAGGTGTTTTTAATCCCTAAACCGTGAGCCACTTCATGGAACATGGTATTGGCAAAAAATGCATCAAAGGTAATGTGTTTGCGTTGCTCTGGCACAATTAACTGCTCTGAGATAGGCACTAAAATTTTATCAAACTTCGCACGCATTGCGTTTTTAAGCTGTAAACGACGTGTGCCTTTTTCTAATTGCACTTGCTCATCATTGGGCAAGTTAATTGCAATGGTTTTACTGCCAGCATTTGAGTGCCCAGCATAATAAACAACATCATAGGCATTTAAGTCGGCATCTGAGCCCGGTACTTCTTGCTTGTATTTGCTATCGACAGGTAAGCCTTTTTGCAGCTCAGGTAAAAACGCTGCAAATTTCGCTAGTCGCTCGCTCCACTTTAAATCTTTAATAAGAACATACGATTCATAAGCTGCGCGGTAACCAAATAATTGGTCTTCGTAGTTTTCAATTGGGCCAATAACCACATCAATTGGATTATTTTTCATATCCATCCAAGCGAAGTCAGAGGCTTGGAAGTCATCGCTTTGTATTGCGTCAGCTCGTAAGTTTAAGTAGTTGGCGAATTCTTGATCGTCGGCTAGTTTGCTGGCTTCTCTAAGTAACTCTGCAGCTTGAGCAAGCTCTACTGCATACTCTTCTGAATAAGGTGTGCTGTATAAATTACCAAGCTCATCGCGTTTAATCAGTGAGTAAAGACCTGTTTTATCTTTTACATCAGCGTTAGTAAGCTCTTCTTTGGTGATGTCGGCTGGGTAAAAGCCTGCACCAAGCGGTTTTTCTTTATAGCCTGATAAGAATACTTCATCGCCGTTTAAGCGATCCCATGGGCCATAGTTAATATCAGCAAACTGACGTACTTTTTCATCATCTAGTTGTGCTAAAAAGTCTTTTTTATCTTTACCAAATGCTTGCTTCCAGAATAAATCATCCATAATTTTTGAAGCATCAATAAGTTTAGCTACCATAGCTTTTTGATTGTCAGACAAGTGTGATAAGTCACTTTGTAAACTAAAGTCTGTGTATATGTCTAAGCGTTGACGGTCAATATTAATAAGCGCTGGCCCAGAAGGCGTTTGAGAAGCCGTTGGCGCTGAGCTTTGCGGCGTATTACTTGAAGACGGTGCTTGCTCAGAGCAGGCACTAAGAAAAACGATGCCAGAGAGCAGTATTGCTTGGCTAATTTTATTTAAGATCATTATATTGCCTTTAAAAAGTCTATTTTATAACTTGTATACTGTAAGTTAAGGTACTGAAGCGTGTTAATGTGCCTTAGCATGTTTGCATTAAAGCAAAACCCACTAGCAAATAGCAAGTATTAGGCGTTAGTGCGCATAAATCAGTGAGGCACTAGTAAATAATCAATAATTATCTACAATTTTTTCTACTTTGGGTATATGTTTAGTACTGCTAAGCTTTGAAATAATTAATAATATAAGACTTGCTGTAAAGTGTAGGTCATTAAGCAAAGGGATATTTTATGTCTACAGAAAATGCCTTACTCACAATTTTGGTTGACAGAATTAACAACGACACACTGGTGTTACCTACGTTACCAGAGGTAGCGATTAAGGTTCGTCAAGCCGCTGACAATCCAGATGTAAATTTGATGCAAATGTCAGATGCAATAGCACATGACCCTGCACTGTCTGCGCGAATGATTAAAGTAGCAAATAGTGCCATTATGGGTCGTGCTGTAAAGGTGTCTAACTTACATCAAGCAGTGACACGTATTGGCTTAAGGCAAATAAAAAATATAGCTACAGCCATGGCAATGGAGCAGCTGTTTGTATCTAATAATGAGCTAATAAAGGGATACATGGGCAAGGCGTGGCAAAAAACGCTGCATGTGGCCTCGCATTCTATTTCATTGATGGAGTTTTATTTAAAAAGAAATACTCACACTTCGCTTAACCGTGATGCCATTACACTAGCTTCATTGGTTTATAATATTGGGGTGTTACCGATTTTAACTGAGGCTGAGCGACACCCAGAAGTGTTTGCCAATCCGAGTTTTTTAGCGCACGCAATTCAACGCTTAAGCGGTAAAATTGGCGGCTCAATTATGAAAGCATGGGAATTCCCAGACGTGTTTGCAGAAGTTGCACAGCACTGGGCTGATGTTAACTATCGCTCTACTGAAGTGAGTTACATCGACTTTATTCGCATTGGTGCAATCCTTGAGGGAACCCTACAAGTATCAGATAAATCTGCGGCGCTACAAACCTATATTGATAAAGGCATTTTTCCTTCATTAGAAATGTTAGAGAGTGAGGAATACTTGCATATGGTTGAAGACGTAAAAGAAATGTTTAGCTAAATTTTTGAACAATAAAAAGCACGATTAGTATCGTGCTTTTTTATTTGTTTAATAAAGCTTTTACGCTAAATCGTCTGCATCACCTAAGCCTTGAGTAAGCTCTTCAAGAAGCAGTTTTATTTCCTCAGATGCAAGAATAAAGTCAGCGTCTAGTTTAACCGCCATATCTTCTTTAGGAATATCGGCATTTTCTTCTTTAAGTGTTTCGCTATAGCTTAAACGTTTAATTGAACCATCGTTTTGTAGCATAAACTTAACGCGTTCTTGCCAATCCAAGGCAAGCTTAGTGACGCGTTTACCACTTTCAAGGTGCGATTTTACTTCGTCACACGCTAAGTCATGGCCTTTAAGCTTAACTTGGGCTCCACTGTCATCCGCTTCTTCAAGCTCAGCATCAGAGCCTATAGCGAAGCCCTCTGGAGTACTAAAGTTAGTAAGCCAGTCAGTTAAAAACACATCTAAATCATAGTTAGCAAACGCAGGAACAACGGGTAGCGTACCTAATGATTTACGTAGTAACGCCAGAAGCTCTTCAGCTTTATTAAAGCTTGCGCTATTAACTACAACCCAACCATTTTCCTGGTCTATGAACGCAAACTGTAGGCTCGACTTTTTAAATGCTTGTGGCAGTAGCGTGTGCAAGATGTTTTCTTTTAATTCATCTTTTTCTTTTTTCTTTACTGGTCGATTTTCTTCAGCTTCAATCTGATCAACCTTCTCTGCAACAAGCTCATTTATTACAGATGCCGGTAACACTTTCTCTTCACGCTTGGCACACACTAAAATGCTTTTTTGTGAAAAGTGAGACAAAGTTTCACCATGTTTACCAAATGCTTTTGTCCAGCCAAATGTCGCCAACTCTTGGCCAGTACATGGACGAAATAGATCTTGTTCTAACGCCTTGTCAAAGTCTTCTTGAGTGTACGAAACGTCTTGTTTAAAGCGATAGCATATAAGGTTACTAAACCACATAGGGAAATGATCCATTTAAAAAATTTGTGCAATCATAGCAATAAAAGCCGCTTCTAGAAACGGCTAATCGAGTTTAAAAAGTGGCAGGGGGGATGACATATTTTTAGGGAACGAAATTCGGTAATGTAACCCTTGGTCGGGTTCACTGCTGACTTCAATTTTGCCATTGAGTGTTTGTTTTACGAGGTTAAAAATAATGTGAGCACCTAAGCCGCTGCCACCTTCATCACGCTTTGTGGTGAAGAATGGGTCAAATAAACGCTTAAGTTGTGCCGGTTTCAACCCGATACCATTATCTTGGTAATTAATGACTAAGTCGTTTTCATCGGTATTTACATCTATGGTAATTTGGCCACTGTTTATATTTTCAAAGCCATGCAGTAATGAATTCATAATTAAGTTAGTAAATATTTGGCTGATCACCCCCGCAGGTAAATTAATAATTAAATCATCAGGGCAATGCAGGCGAATGCTATGGGATGTTTTTTTAATTTGCGGGTGTAAAGAACGTATAACCTCATTAATGTAATCCTTAAAGTTAATGGTTCTTAGCGCCTCACTGGCTTGATCAACTGCGATTTGTTTAAAGCTCGTGATTAAGTCAGATGCGCGCTCTAAATTGTGAGAGAGTAGCTGAGCACTTTGTGCAGCATCATTAATAAAGCTCTCCAGTGCTGAAGAGGATAGCGATTTGTTTTTAAACGCAGTTTCTATTTCAGTTAAACGCTCATGTAAAAATGAAGTCGCAGTTACGCCGATACCAATAGGGGTATTAATTTCATGAGTAATACCCGCCACTAAACCGCCTAATACCGCCATTTTTTCTGAGCCAACAAGCTGCTCTTGCGCAAAGCTTAGTTCATCGAGTGAGTTTTGTAGTTGGGTTTGTTTACTTAGCAGCTCTTGCTCAGTTTGCTTTCGTAGGTCAACTTCTTCAGTTAATACTGCTTTTTGGCGTTCGAGTTCATATTTTTGTTGCTGTAGGTCGATCATTGCTTGGCTAAGGTTTGATGTTTTACGCGCTACATCTTGTTCAAGCTGCAAATTTTGTTGATCTAGTTTTTGATTACTTTCGATTAGGTCATTCTGGGTTTGCTTTAACTCTTTTTTATACTCAACAACTTTAGAGATCAAATTGTTAAAAGAGCGCTCCATTACTTTTAGTTCGTTATTTTCGTCAGTGACAATTTTAACGCGCTGGCCATCGAGCTCTTCTAATTCAAGGTATTCAATTTGTTCAGTAAGTTGTGTGAGTGGCTCCGTTAGCAGCTTTCTAAATGCGATTAAAAACAAGATGATTAAAAAGGTGGTTTTAATCATGGCGTTGCCAATTAAAAAGTAAATAGAGAGCATGATGCGACTAAAGATCACGTCGCGGCTAGAAAATAAAGTCACATCACCTACTTGGGTGGCGCGACCTGAAAATTCAAAAATAAGCGGAAATGTATAACCAAATAAACCTGCTTTGGCGTCTTCTACAATCACGTCTTCTTGGACAAGTTGCTGACTATATAGGTTGTGAATGTTTAGCGCGCGGCCTAATTGAGAAATAATAGCGCCGTTATCATCACGAATAATAACCCCTTCAACCATAGGTATATCAAGTAATCCTTCTGCGGTTGTTGTGGTTTGTTTTATATTTAACTCCCAAATTGCTCGGGTTAGACTTCTACCAAATGTTTTTTGCAGTGTGCCGAGCTCATCGCGTATGTAATCTTTGGTATTAACATACTCTGCGAAGATTTGTCCGCAGGTCACCACAAAAGTCAGTATAAAATAAACCGATAAAACTCGTGTGAGTAACTTTGTTGAAAGACTTTTTTGCGGCATGAGGGACTTGTATTTCCTTTAATTATTCAACTATTAGTGTACGCTTATAAACATTAGTTAATAAATCATTAAAAATAAACATATATTTTATTATATTGTTATTTTGCGATCTTAAATAAGGATTACCTCATGAACTTAACAATCAAGCATAGTGTGTTTCGCTAGTTTGTTTTCAAATTAGGTAGAGTTATTTTGCTAATTTTTATTGTGCATTAATGCACTTTATTGATAACGTTAGTAAAAGATACAGTAAATAACCTGCTCGCTACTTATGTTGGTTATATTTTTGACTTTTTGCTGCCTGAGTAAGCAAATTAATTTTAGCGTGGGTTTAGGTGTTTTATATGAGTTTAATTAAATTGTCATTATGATGCGTTTTTCTATTTTAGTCTGTGATGACTCAACTGTTGCTCGTAAACAAGTGATCCGCTGTTTAAATGAGTGTATTGATGCTGATATTCAACAGGCAACCAATGGTAAAGAAGCCTTGGCGTTATTACACCATAAGCATTTTGATCTCTTATGCCTCGATTTAACCATGCCTGAAGTGGATGGGATTGCAGTGCTTGAGCAGGTCAAAGCAAATAAAATAGAAACTTATGTATTGGTAATTTCTGCAGATATTCAACAAAAAATGCGAGATCGCGTAGCGCAACTCGGCGCAATCGATTTTATTCACAAACCGATTAATAAAGCACAACTTAACGACGTTTTGCATAAGTTTGGCATTTATTAATAAAATTCATGATGAAAAAGACTGTTTTATCTTCTAATTTAGGGTTGACAGAATAGCCTTTGTTAAGGCAGTCTTAAGCTATGAAAACATTTAGTCTTGTAACGACCATTATTATTACAACCACCATTCTTACTGGATAGTGGCATAGGTCGGTGCAACAAATTTAAAGGCCTGTGTTCACTTAGAACACAGGCCTTTTTTCGTTTTATGGAATGAGGAAACATAAAAATGCGCGTTTTAAAATTTGGTGGCTCATCGCTCGCTGACTTTGCCTGTTTAGAGCAAGTAGCTGCTCTAGCTAAGGCACAATTAAAAGATGAAATGTTACTGGTGCTTTCAGCGCCTGGCGGTATGACAGATTCGCTTGTTGCGCTGGCTAGTGCAGCAGAGCAGGGGCTGGATTTCAACCCGTTGTGGGATGCACTTGTTACCCGCTGCAATGCTTTAAAAGCAGCTGTAGAGGAAAAACAAGGAACAGTTCAAAACTGGCCAGACTTTAACGAATTGAAAAATAAGCTTGATGGGGTTGCACTTATTAAGTGTTGCCCAGACAAAATCAGGGCTTTTATTATTAGCTTTGGTGAACGTGTTAGCGTATCGCTAATGCAAAGCTTACTAGCCGATCATAACGCGCATTATTTACAAGCAACAGACTGTATTGTTTCAACGGGTGGACACATTGACGCTGAGGCCGATTTAGTCGCCAGTAAAGCCCGTTTTCAAGCGGTACTAAAAGAGTCGCCAGCAACGGTTTACATCATGCCTGGATTTACTGCAAGTAATGATAAAGGTGAGCTCACAACACTTGGTCGAAATGGCTCTGATTATTCAGCGGCGATTGCTGCAGCGTGTTTAGAGGCGCAAGTGTGCCAAATATGGACTGACGTTGATGGTGTATACAGCGCCGATCCGCGTTATATCAAAAAAGCCACTAAGGTTGATTTCCTATCTTACAAAGAGGCGATGGAGCTTTCTTATTTTGGCGCTAAAGTGTTGCACCCTAAAACTATCCTACCGTGTGCAAAAGCTGGAGTGCCATGCGAAATTAAAAACACTCATAACCCAGATGCACAAGGCTCATTAATTAGTAACGATACGGTATCTGATGAGCCAGTAAAAGCACTCTCAAGCCTACAAAACTTAGCTATGTTGACCGTTTCAGGTCCTGGTATGAAGGGCAAAGTGGGTATGGCATCGAAAGTATTTAATGCATTAGCGCATGATAACGTGTCAATCGTCCTGATCACTCAATCATCATGTGAATTTAGCATCAGTTTTTGTGTTCATGAAAGTGATTTAAACCTAGCGTTAAGTGCGTTGCAAGTGGCCTTTGACTTAGAGTCAAAAGCTGGCTTAATTGAGCCGGTAAATGTGCAACGTAATTTAGCAATAGTAACGTTAGTGGGCGATAACATGCGCGCTCATAAAGGCTTAGCGGCTAAGTTTTTTGCATCGCTTGCTCAAGCACAAGTTAACATTGTTGCTATAGCGCAAGACTCAACTGAAAGCGCTATTTCTGCGGTTATTGACGGTGAGTTGTGTAATGACGCGGTTAAAATCTGTCATGAAAACTTTTTCACTCATGTGCCTTCAATCGATGTGTTTTTATTGGGATGTGGCTTAGTCGGTCAAGAGCTAATAAACCAGCTTGAACGTCAACAAGCATGGCTTGAAAAGCGAAATATTAAATTAAACCTATACGGTGTGGCTAATTCTCGTCAATTACACCTTGATGGTGAAGGCATTGCTTTTGATGATTGGCAACAAAAACTAACGCAATCAGAGCAAGCATTTGATTTAAAATTAGTAGAACAGTTTGTTAAGCAAAACCACTTGGTTAACCCTGTGCTAGTTGATTGTACTTCATCAGATGCCTTGGCTTCGCAATACGTCGATTTTTTAAATGCGGGTTTCCACGTTGTGGCTGCCAATAAAAAAGCCACCACGAGCTCATATACGTATTACCAAGATTTAATAGCAGCTACACATAAAAATAATCGTAAGTTTTTATACGAAACTAACGTAGGTGCAGGTTTACCTGTAATCGATAACTTGCAATCACTCTTTGGTGCTGGCGATGAATTACTTGAGTTTAGTGGTATTTTATCAGGCTCGCTTTCATACATGTTTGGTGCACTAGAAGATGGTTTATCACTTTCTGAAGCAACAATTAAAGCCAAAGAAAGCGGGTTTACAGAGCCCGATCCGCGCGATGACTTATCGGGAACTGACGTAGCACGTAAACTACTTATCATTGCCCGCGAAGCAGGTATGCAATTAGAGCTTAGCGATATTGAAGTGGAGTCGGTGTTACCACAAGGCTTCGCCCAAGGTGACAATGTTGAACAGTTTATGGCAAAGCTACCAAGTCTGGATGCTGACTTTAACGACCGTATTCAAAGTGCAGCGAGTGAAGGTAAAGTACTTCGCTACGTAGGCACAATTAAAAATGGTCACTGTAAGGTCGGAATCGAAGCCGTGGATTCATCACACGCATTAAGTGTAATTCGTGATGGTGAAAATGCGCTGGCTATTTTAAGCCAATACTACCAACCGCGTCCGTTTGTAATTCGTGGTTATGGGGCAGGCTCTGCAGTAACTGCTGCGGGTGTATTTGCCGATATTCTTAAAACACTATCACGCTAGGGGGCGGTTATGATTGAAGTTTATGCGCCAGCCTCCATTGGTAATTTTACGGTTGGCTTTGACTCCCTCGGTGCGGCGTTAGCCCCGATTGATGGCAGCTTGCTGGGGGATGTGGTTACTATTTGTGAAGCGCCTCGTGATGAGTTTATTTGTAGTGGCGAATACGCCCATAAACTCCCAAGCGATGCGAATGAAAACTTAGCGTATCAATGTTTAGTGCATTTTCGTACACATGTAGCACCGAATATGCCAGCCGTAAAATTAGAGTTGAAAAAAAACCTGCCTATAGGGTCTGGGTTAGGCTCAAGTGCTTGCTCTGTTGTTGCGGCATTTGCAGCGCTGGATAAGTTTGCTCAAACTAATTTAAGCCAAGTTGAGTTAATAGAGCTAATGGCCGATTTTGAGGGCTTGGTAAGCGGTGGACGTCATTATGACAATATCACTCCTTGTTATCTTGGTGGCTTACAATTAACGGGCGACTTAATTCCAAATAAATCAATAGCGTTACCTGTTGATGAAAACTGGTATTACGTTGCCGCATTTCCTGGCTTTTCGCTCAATACCGCAAAGGCACGCTCTGTTTTACCAAAAGAGCTAAGTATGCATGCGGGGGTTGAGTTTGCGCAGCGATTATCGGCTTTTAGCAGTTTATTACTGACTTCACGTTTTGATGAGGCGCTTTGTATTATGCAAGACAATATTGCTGAACCACATCGTGCGCCACTAATAAATGGTTTTGATCAAGCCAAACTTAGTTTGCCAGAACTCGGTGCTGAAGTGGTGAGTATTTCAGGCGCAGGGCCGACCTTGTTTAGTGTATGTAAAACGCTTGAAGCGGCAGAGCAATGCGCGCAGTGGCTAGAGGAAAATTACATCAACGAGCAAGGTTTTTGCCATATTTGTAAATTAGATAACGACGGCACGCGTCAATTAAATGTTTTATAGGATAAAGAGTCATGCAATTACATAATTTAAAAGAATATTCACAAAAAGTGTCGTTTGTTGAAGCTGTAAAAACAGGACTAGGGCGTAATCAAGGTGTGTTTTTTCCAGAGTCGTTAGCGCCATTAAGTGATGTTGATGCATTACTAGATATGGACTTTGTTACTCGCAGCGGCAAAATTTTATCGCACCTTATTGGTGACGAGCTACCAAGTGATACTGTTGCCCAGATGGTTAAGAATGCGTTTAACTTTCCGGTTAAGCTGGTGGAAGTTGAAGACAATACCTATTGCTTAGAGTTATTCCATGGCCCAACACTGGCATTTAAAGATTTTGGTGGCCGTTTTATGGCCGAGTGCTTAGCGCAATTTAATCAAGGCGAAAAAGTGACAATATTGACAGCAACATCGGGTGACACCGGGGCTGCAGTCGCACATGCTTTTTATAAAAAACCAAATATTGATGTCGTTATTTTATACCCTAAAGGTAAAATTTCATTAGCGCAGCAAAAGTTATTTACAACGCTTGGTGACAACATTCACTGTTATGCGATTGAGGGTAGTTTTGATGATTGCCAAGAATTGGTTAAAAAATCATTTTTAGATGAAGAGCTAAAATCGAAGTTAGGTTTAAACTCTGCAAATTCAATCAACATTAGCCGTTTAGTTGCGCAGGTGTGTTATTACTTTGAAGCCATTGCACAGCTGCCAAAAGAAAAGCGTGCTACAGCGCATATTTCAGTACCGAGTGGTAACTTTGGTAATGTGTGTGCGGCTATGATTGGCGCTGTTATTGGTATGCCAGTAGGTAAACTAAGCGCGACTACGAACCAAAACGACACAGTACCGCGCTTTATGCTTGATAAAAATTGGACGCCTAATGCGACAATTGAATCGCTTTCAAATGCAATGGATGTGAGTAAACCTAATAACTGGCCGCGAGTACAAACTATGCTAGATAATAACTGGTTTAGTTATGACAATTTTTATTCTGTTAGTGTGGATGAGCAAAGCACAAAATCAGTGATGAAAAAAATTCAACAGCTTGGCTATATTGCAGAGCCTCATACCGCGATTGCCTACCAAGGGCTTATTGAAAATAAAGCAACAGATGCTGCAGGTATCTTTTTAGCGACTGCACACCCAGCTAAATTTAAAGAAAGCGTTGAAGAGGTACTAAATACCGAAATAGCCATGCCAAAACCGCTAGCAGATGCGCTTGCAAAACCGTGTTTAGCCACTGATATGCACAACGATTATGATGTTTTGCGTACAGAATTGTTTAAAAAGCTTGCCTAAAAAAGGCAGATAATAAAAGCGGCTTAGGCCGCTTTTTTTGTCTGTTTATGCATCGCTTAAGACATAACGCATAAGCTATATAAATGTAGTAAATAAAATTCATTTAAAATTGTTATTAGTTTATAAAAAAATATCATCATCAAAATGCTGTGAAATAGTCTCAATCCCTGTTTAAATATCCTCAACTTAAGAGCGTAGGCAAAACGTCGTTTTAAGCGTACAATAAAGCCTCTAAAAAATACCCATACACGTTGCCCAGGAGACCCCAATGTTAGAACGTAGCATGAATATTTCGGACTTTGATCCAGAGTTATTTGACGCGATGAGCAAAGAAACATCACGTCAGGAAGAGCATATTGAGTTAATTGCATCTGAAAACTACTGTAGCCCACGCGTACTTGAAGCGCAGGGTTCTCAGCTGACTAACAAATACGCTGAAGGTTACCCGGGCAAACGTTACTACGGTGGCTGTGAGCACGTAGACGTGGTTGAGCAACTTGCTATTGACCGCGCAAATGAATTATTTGGTACAGATTACGCAAACGTGCAACCTCATGCCGGTTCACAAGCTAATGCTGCTGTTTTCCAAGCTCTTTTAAACCCACTTGATACTGTATTAGGCATGAGCCTAGCGCACGGTGGTCACTTAACACACGGCTCACACGTAAACTTCTCAGGTAAAACATACAACGCAATTCAGTATGGCCTTAACGAAGAAACTGGCGAAATTGATTACGCACAAGTTGAAGCGTTAGCACTTGAGCACAAACCAAAAATGATCATTGCTGGTTTTTCTGCTTACTCAGGTATTGTTGATTGGGCTAAGTTCCGTGAAATTGCAGACAAAGTAGGTGCTTACTTATTTGTTGATATGGCGCACGTTGCAGGTTTAATTGCTGCGGGTGTTTACCCAAGCCCAGTACCATTTGCTCACGTTGTAACAACCACAACACACAAAACATTAGCGGGTCCTCGCGGTGGTTTAATCATCTCTGCGTGTGGCGATGAAGAAATTTACAAAAAGCTAAACAGCGCTGTTTTTCCAGGTGGCCAAGGTGGTCCTTTATGTCATGTTATTGCTGCTAAAGCGGTTGCATTTAAAGAAGCACTTCAACCTGAGTTTAAAACATACCAAGCACAAGTTGTTAAAAATGCACAAGCAATGGTTGCCGTATTACAAGAGCGCGGCTACAAAGTAGTATCGGGTAAAACTGACAACCACTTATTCTTACTTGATTTAATCGACAAAGATATCACAGGTAAAGATGCAGATGCTGCCCTAGGTAATGCGAATATCACGGTTAACAAAAACTCAGTACCGAACGATCCTCGTTCACCATTTGTTACTTCTGGTTTGCGTATTGGTTCACCAGCAATCACTCGTCGTGGCTTTAAAGAAGCAGAGTCAAAAGAGTTAGCGGGCTGGATCTGTGACGTACTAGACAACATCGAAGATGAGTCAGTACAAGCGCAAGTAAAAGAAAAAGTGAAAGCAATTTGTGCAAAATTACCTGTTTACGCTTAATCCAAGAGTAAAATAGTAATTTAGATCACAACTGCACACATTTTTGTTATGATAATGGCCGCTATAATAGCGGCCATTTTTTGTTTTTAAAACGGAAACACACAGTTATGCATTGCCCATTTTGCACCGCCAAAGATACTAAAGTTATTGATTCTCGCCTTGTCGGCGGGGGACACCAAGTACGTAGACGCCGTGAATGTAATGAGTGCCACGAACGATTTACCACCTTTGAAGGGGCTGAATTAGTGATGCCGCGAGTTATTAAGCAAGATGGCAGTCGTGAACCGTTCAATGAAGATAAGTTACTAAATGGCTTAACCCGCGCTCTTGAAAAACGTCCCGTAAGTACCGAACAAGTTGATGAAGTCGTTAATATAATTAAATCTCAGCTACGAGCCACCGGCGAACGTGAAGTGTCTAGCCATTTAGTGGGTGAGTGCATTATGGAAGCGCTGAAAAAGTTAGATAAAGTAGCTTATGTAAGGTTTGCCTCAGTATATCGCTCGTTTGAAGATATACGTGAGTTTGGTGAAGAAATAGCCCGCTTAGGAGAGTAGTAATGACCATGCAAAGCTCGTTTTCAGAGGATGATAAACGTTATATGGCACGTGCCATTGAGCTGGCAAAAAAAGGGCGCTTTACCACCACTCCTAATCCTAATGTAGGCTGCGTACTAGTAAAAAATAATAAAATAATAGCTGAAGGGTTTCATCAATTAGCAGGGCAAGGTCATGCTGAAGTTAATGCTTTGGCTGAGGCCGGTGAGAATGCTAAAGGTGCAACCGCTTATGTAACCCTAGAGCCTTGCAGTCATTATGGTCGCACACCGCCTTGCGCTGAAGGGCTAAAGGCCGCGGGTGTAAAAAAAGTGGTTGCTGCTATGGTTGACAGCAACCCGCAAGTTGCAGGAAAAGGCCTGAAAATTTTAGCGGATGCGGGTATAGAAGTCGCTTACGGATTACTTGAAGAGCAAGCGCGGGCATTAAATTTAGGCTTTTTTAAACGAATGGAGCAGGGGTTACCCTTTGTAACCTGCAAAATGGCCGCCAGTATTGATGGTAAAACGGCGCTTAAAAACGGCCAAAGTAAATGGATAACCGGGCCTGCTGCGCGCCAAGATGTGCAACTATATCGTGCTCAGAGCTGTGCAATTTTAACCGGTGCCGATACAGTCTTGATGGATGATGCAAAACTAAATGTACGCCCAGAAGAACTTCCGGTTTCTTTACCGACCAATTTACCACTGCGCCAACCTGTTCGCGTTATTATTGATTCCCAAAACAGACTTACCCCTGAACTTGCCTTATTTTCAATTCAAAGTGAGGTGATAATATTTACCACCAAGGTTGATAAATCGCATCAGTGGCCTCATTTTGTTAAACAGATCGAAGTCCCCGAAAAGAACAATAAAGTAGACTTACAAGCAGTGCTGCAAAAGCTAGCGCAATTACAGTTTAATAATGTGTGGTTAGAAGCGGGTGCCACATTGGCCGGAAAAATGGCTGAACTTGATTTAATTGATGAGTTTGTTTTTTACATTGCCCCTAAATTAATGGGCAGCGATGCTAAAAGTTTACTGAATTTCCCAGAGTTAATGAGTATGCAAAATACCATTAATTTAACTTTTAATGAGTGTGTGCCAATCGGTGATGATTTACGTATCACAGCACACAAAAAAGCTCATTAATTATTTTATATAAAGAGTAGCACTATGTTTACTGGAATAGTTGAAGCGACAGGTAAAATTGCGTTATTACAAAAAAAACAAGGTGATTTAGCTATTCGTATCCAAAGTAAAAACCTTGATATGAGTGATGTTAAGTTAGGTGACAGTATTGCAACCAATGGTGTGTGCCTCACGGTTGTTGATAAGCATATAGATGGCTTTAGTGCTGACTTATCAAATGAAACGATTAGCTTAACGGGGTTTGCACATTACGCATTAGGGCAAACAGTTAACTTAGAAAAGGCGATGCAACCTGTATCGCGCCTCGGAGGTCATTTAGTGTCTGGTCATGTCGATGGTATTGCCACTATCACAGCAATAAATACCAATGCGCGAGCAACTGAATATTGGTTAGCCACCGACGAAAATTTAATGAAATACATTCCTTATAAAGGGTCTGTATGTATTGATGGTATTAGCCTAACGGTCAATGCGGTTGAAGGTAATAAATTTAAACTAACGATTGTGCCCCACACCAGCGGGCAAACGACCATAGCCGATTTTCAAGTCGGTACCAAAGTGAATCTAGAGGTCGACCAAATAGCACGTTATTTAGAGCGCCTTGTAAAGGGAGCTGAGCATCCTACTGGTTCAGATATTTCGATGAGCTTACTCGCTAAAGCGGGCTTTATAAAATAACGATATTGACAACTTATACGAGCAACTTATGAATTTAAACAGCGCACAAGAAATAATAGATGACATTAAAGCCGGTAAAATGGTTATTTTAATGGACGATGAAGACAGAGAAAATGAAGGCGATTTAATTATTGCTGCTGAGCACATTAGTGCAGAAGCAATTAACTTTATGGCGACTCATGGCCGTGGGTTAATTTGTTTAACCATGACTCAAGAGCGTTGCTCGCAACTTGATTTACCGCTGATGGTTAAAAATAATGGTGCCGCGTTCTCGACCAACTTTACTATGTCTATTGAAGCGTCAAAAGGGGTTACAACGGGTATTTCTGCAGCGGATCGTGCTCGTACTGTTCAAGCTGCCATTGCTAAAGGCGCTGTGCCAAGTGATATTGTACAACCTGGGCATATTTTCCCTATTATGGCGCAACCTGGCGGCGTATTAACGCGCGCAGGGCACACTGAAGCTGGCTGTGATTTAGCGCGTTTAGCGGGACTTGAGCCGTCATCAGTGATTGTAGAAATTCTGAATGAAGATGGCACCATGGCGCGCCGCCCTGATTTAGAAGTATTTGCTAAGCAACATGATATTAAAATTGGCACCATTGCTGATTTAATCGAATACCGTAACTTAAATGAAACCACTATTGAGCAAGTTGCAAAATGTAAATTGCCAACTGAGCATGGCGAATTTGACTTAGTAACTTACAAAGACACCATTGACGGGCAGCTGCACTATGCATTGCTTAAAGGTGAAATAAAACAACAAGAACCAACGTTAGTGCGAGTGCACTTACAAAGTACCTTTAACGATATTTTACTCTCTGATCGTAATGCTGATCGTAGTTGGGGATTATCGCAAGCAATGGCGTATATAGCTGAGCATAATGGCGCTTTAGTCATCTTAGGTAAGCAAGAAAGCACTGACGAATTAGAAGCGACTGTTAAAGCATTCGCTGCAGCTGATGCTGGCGAGAGTGTAACGCCACGCAAATTCCAAGGTACTTCACGTACCGTAGGTGTAGGCTCG
Source organism: Pseudoalteromonas sp. Scap03 (assembly GCF_013393115.1). Lineage (GTDB taxonomy): Bacteria > Pseudomonadota > Gammaproteobacteria > Enterobacterales > Alteromonadaceae > Pseudoalteromonas. The sequence goes on from NZ_VDEU01000001.1 coordinate 1,618,975, forward strand.
CAAATTTTGGCTGATTTAGGTATCCAAAAAATGCGTTTGATGAGTTTACCGAAAAAATATCATGCATTATCAGGCTTCCATTTAGAAGTTGTTGATTACGTAGAGCCACAATAATTACACGCTAGGCTATTATTTTATTTATGTGGTATAATGCGCAGCAATTTTTGCGCAACCGAAATCGCTTAAACTTATTTTTAGGGTTATCAAATGAAAATTATTGAAGGTAATAAATACGCTCCAGGCAAAAAGTTTGCCATTGTCATTTCTCGTTTCAATGACTTTATTGGTAGTAGCTTGCTTGCAGGTGCTGTTGATGAGCTAAAACGTACTGGTGGAGTATCAGAAGATGATATTACCGTAATTTACGTACCAGGTGCGGTTGAATTACCTTTAGCAGCGAAACGCGTTGCAGCAAAAAAAGAATATGATGCAATTATCGCCTTAGGTGTAGTGATCAGAGGGGGCACGCCTCACTTTGATCTCGTCGCTGGCGAGTCAAATAAAGGGCTTGCACAAGTATCACTTGAGTATGATATCCCGGTTGCATTTGGCGTATTAACCACTGAAAGCATTGAGCAAGCAATTGAGCGCGCAGGTACCAAAATGGGTAACAAAGGCGGCGAAGCTGCTTTAGGTGCGCTTGAAATGGTTAATGTGTTAGATAAAATTTAAGTTTAAGGAATTTTTGTGAAACCAGCAGCAAGACGTAAAGCACGTATCTTAGCACTTCAAGCCGTGTATTCATGGCAATTAAGCGGCAATGCAATTGCCGATATCGAACAACAAATGTTGATCGAAAACGATGTGACTAAAATTGATGTTGAATATTTTAAAGATTTAGCGCGTGGAGTTGCAGTAAACCACAAGCAACTAGACGAAGCTGTATCGCCTCATTTAACTCGTCCATTTGATGAATTAGACGAAGTTGAACGTGCTATCTTACGTTTAAGCAGCTACGAGCTTAAATTTCGTGAAGACGTTCCTTACAAAGTGGCTATCAATGAAAGTATTGAATTAGCTAAAATGTTTGGCGCTGAAGATAGCCATAAATTTGTAAACGGTGTACTTGATAAAGCTGTAAAACAGTTACGCAAGTAATAACAACTTTAGCTGAAATTTATTATCAGATGAGTTGTTATAAATAACCGTTAAAAAGGAGAGCCGGCATAGGCCGGCTTTTTTGTGTATGAAGGAATTTGAATTAATTAATCGTTACTTTAAAGGTCGTGGCATTACTCGTCGCGATGTTAATTTAGGGATTGGAGATGACTGTGCGCTTGTCACAGTTCCAGCGAACTGTCAGCTTGCTGTAACCACAGATACCTTAGTTGCTGGGGTGCATTTTTTTCATGATATCTCCCCTCGCGCATTAGGGCATCGAGCTCTTGCTGTTAATTTAAGTGATTTAGCTGCCATGGGCGCAGAGCCTACTTGGGTGTCGGTTGCACTTACGTTACCTAGTATCGATCCACAATGGATTGCTGAGCTGACTGATGGCATGCATGAAATTGCTGAGTACTTTAACGTTCAGATCATTGGTGGTGATACCACTCAAGGTCCACTTAGTATTACTATTTGTGCAAAAGGTACAGTTCCTGAAGGCACAGCATTACGTAGAAGTGGTGCAAAAGTGGGTGATTGGATTTTTGTAACCGGTCCGCTTGGTGATGCTGGGTTGGCGATTGAATCGAAAAAACAAGGCTTATCGATTGCACCTGAACACTTAAAAGATATTAATAAACGTTTAAATTTCCCCACGCCACGTGTAGCTGCTGGGCAAGCGTTACGAGGCTTGGCATCGTCGGCCATTGATATTTCCGATGGGTTACTAGCCGACTTAGGGCATGTGCTAAATTTATCACAAGTTAGTGCCACCATTAATATTGAAAATGTCCCCACCTCAGATGCCATGCAAGCGAGTCTTGATTTTGAGCAGCGACTTCCTTTTGTTCTTAACTATGGCGATGATTACGAGTTACTGTATACCGTTGCTGATAGTAACAAGAGTATGCTAGATATTAAGCTGCGCCAATACGGTGTAGAGGCAAGCTGTATCGGGCAAATAAAAAGTGGTGACGGCAATATAGAGTTATTACACCAAGGTGAGAAGTTTGCTTTTGAACATAAAGGTTTTGAGCACTTTTCCAAGGAGCAGGTTTGAATAAAAACCGATTATTTAATTTAAAACGCCCACATCAATTTTTTGGCTTGGGTTTTGGTACTGGGCTCGCACCAAAAGCACCTGGTACATTTGGCACATTGGCAGCATTACCGTTTATTTTTATTACCATGCATTTTCCGCTATGGTTACAAATTGTATTTGCAGTAGTCATAAGCATCTTTGGTATTTGGGCATGTGGAAAAACCGCCGATGACCTTCAAGTACATGATCATCCCGCAATTGTTTGGGACGAAGTTGCTGGTTACTATATTACTATGATTGGCGCAGCACTTAACTGGCAAACATTACTGGTGGGCTTTTTACTGTTTCGCTTTTTTGATATAGCAAAGCCTGGGCCGATTCGCATACTCGATAAACGTGCCCATGGTGGGTTTGGTATTATGGCCGATGATGTACTTGCAGGTATTTTTTCGCTTATTTGTTTGCAAGCATTGATAAAAGTAGGTTTACTACCCTTTTAATTTATTATTTGTTTAACTAGGTGGCAGCACTATGATGCGATTTTTATTGGTTTGTGTACTTATGCTATGTGCCATGCCAAGTACGGCTTCAATTACTGATTACGTAGTTAAACAATGGAATATCAAAGACGGCTTACCCTCACAATCCCTAAAAAGTGTAGTACAAGATAACCAAGGCTATATGTGGCTTGGCACTCAATTTGGATTAAGCCGTTTTGATGGCAATACCTTCACTAATTATAATACCCAAAATAGTTTATTTTTACCCAGCAATGGTATTAATAAATTATTGATCGATGGAGAAGGATTATTGTGGGTAGGCACTAAAAATGGCCTTGTGGTTATCGATCCTGAAAAGCTAACCGCACAAGAGTTTAATATTAAAGGCCCTGTAAGAGATATTCTTGAAGATTCTCAAGGCAGTATCTGGATAGCAGCTAATGGGCTCTATTATATAGACAGAGGCCAAATAGAACTGCGCGACCAACTAAATAACCCTAGTCCTATTGTAAACGCCACAGCTATCACTCAAATTGTGGGATCGGTCAGTAAAATGGCGCTTTCACCTGAAGGGATTTGGCTGGTTAACGACCGTAATTTATTACGTTTAACGCAAAGCTCGTCTGACTTTTCTAAATTACGCTTAGAACTAACCGCTAAAGTGGCTTTACCCGATCGTTTAGCGCAAACCATTGTTCACGATCTATCGTTTTTAAATGGTAATTTGTACTTAGCTTCTGAGTTAGGGGCTTATTTTTTAGATTTAGATGACGAGCTACGTCCGTTTCCACTTCCCAATGCTAATAACTCAGCTGTGTATAAGTTTATGAGCGACGGCAATGGCGGCTTGTGGATATCAACCTATGGACGTTTATTATTTAGAGCTAAATCTAATGATTGGCAGTGGGTTGAACCAAGCCAGCTAGATCAGAGTATTTGGTTTGCTGATATATTTAGAGATGATGAAAATAACATATGGTTAGCGAGTTTTAGTGAAGGGCTATGGCTTGCTCACGAAGGTCGAATAGAGCGCCATTCTGCCATTTCTAAAATGACCGAAGCGGTAATGGCAATTAGTAAATCACCTGATGGTAAGCTATGGATTGCCAACAAAAGTGGCGTTGGCTATTTTGATGCCGATAAAACTTTTATTAATGTTATTAATAGTGCCAAGTATGGAAATGCCTCGGTACATGACCTGCAATTTGATGGCGATCGCCTTTATGTTGCTACTGGCAGAGGCTTGTTTTTCTACGAATCAAATACCTTATATAGTTTCCCTGCTCGTGCATTGAGCGATAACCCTGTTTTTGCAATTAGCACTTCAACTAAAGGCGGTTTTTGGGTAGGCACCGGGCGAGGATTATATCGTTTAAATTACAATGGTTTAAACCCTTTTGCGTACAATGCTTTTTTAGGCAGTAAGTTTGTAACCTATGTTTTAGATAAACCAAATTTTGGGGTTATTGGCACCAGTAAAGGCGCGTATTACTTTACTGAGCGAGGAATTGAAAAAATAGGTGACCAAACCACTTTGGAAAGCGCTTATGTGACCAGTATTTTACATATAAAAGGGGTAGGCATTTTAATTGGCTCGTTGAATGATGGCCTGTTTTATCGCAGTGGACAAGGGCAATGGCAGCAACTAGACGCCGCCAATGGATTGCCATATGGTTCCATATTCAGTTTAGAATACGATGACACCTCAAAGCGAATTTGGGTAAGCACCATGAAAGGGGTTTACCGCATGCCTGTTGAGCAATTTAAAGCCAACATCGAAAGCTTAAAAGTAGAAGAAGTGATTTCTTCATTTGACCGTCAGCTCGATGGTAAAGCCAGCCAATGTTGTAATGGCTTAGGCCATGATGCGGTGGTTGATATGGATAACTCTATTTGGTACCCCAGCTTACAAGGTGTGGTGGAAATTCCGAAAGACGTAGAGTTATTTGGATTACGTTCGCTTAAACCAACTATAGAAACCTTAACCACACCATCACGAAAGCTTGCAGCTGCTGCGTTAGGTGAAAAACCGGTTCTTGAGACCGATGAGCGTGATGTAACACTTACCTATACTGCGATTGATTATTACGCTCCGGCAAGTATTGAGTTTAGATATAAACTTAATGGGCTTGATAACGATTGGCGCTATGCAAATACCCGTCGAGAAGCAATTTATACAAATTTACCCGCTGGTATGTTTTTATTTGAATTAGAAACTAAACGCCAAGGTGAGGATTGGGGTAAAGCGCAATCAGCCGAATATGCGTTTGTTGTTCCTGAACGATTTGGTGAAACCATCTACTTCAGATTACTGATCACCAGTGGTTTTGTGTTGCTCTTTTATTTAGTGTTTTGGGTATTTAAAGTTCAAGAGCGACGTAAGCAACAAGTACTCGAAGGGCTTATTACTGAACGAACCCTAGAGCTTCGCCAAGCGAATGATAAATTAAACCAAGTAAATTCTCAGCTTAAACTTGTTAGTCACTCTGATGAGCTAACTGGGCTGAGAAGCCGTCGTTTCTTGTTTGATCAACTACCAAAAGATATTGAGCATTTTCAGCGTAATTCGCAGTCATTGCAGGCTCAGGGTAAATCTTTGGTGTTGTTAATTATTAATTTAGATAACTTTAGCCGCATTAACGATGCTTATGGTCCTATTGCTGGAGATAGCTGTTTACAACAAGTAGCGGCATTACTTAACTCGCGTACTCAAGGCTCTGATTATGTTGCTCGGTGGAGTGGTGATGAGTTTTTACTGTTATTACGCGATTTTAAGTGTAATTTAATCGACAGCTATGTATCTGAATTATGCCAAGCTATTGCCGATTATACCTTCCAACTTCCTAACGGTGAGACAACCAATATAACAGCGTCAGTGGGTTGGTCTTTCTATCCGCTACCTCTGCTAGGTGGTCAAGTTATTAGCTGGGAAACATCGATTAATTTAGCTGATATCGCATTGCATCAAGTTAAAAAACGCGGCGGCGATGGCGTTGCTAACATTACCTTTGATGAGCAATTAGATGCATTTGAGTTTGAGCAAAACCCGAATGTTGAACAGCAGATTGGCCTATTGCAAAGTAATGGCTTAGCCGACATTAAAGTGTGGATGCGCTAGAGGTTAAAGTTAGCAATAAAAAAGGAGCCAATGGCTCCTTTTTTATTAAACACTATAAGTATTAGCTCATAAATGCTTTGATTGAGGTTAATATACCTTGCTCACCTAACCCCATTTCATCGTGCATTTGCTGTTGAGTACCGTGTTTAATAAATTCATCCGGTATACCTAAGTTAAGTATTTTTACAGCCGCTTTTTGAGTAGCTAAATACTCATTAACTGCCGAACCTACACCACCAGAAATTGCATTATCTTCAAGTGTTACAATGATATCGTGGTTAGCGACAAGTTCATCAATTAAACCAGTATCAAGTGGTTTAATAAATCGCATATTAACTAAAGTGGCATTGAGCTCATCAGTGGCTAATTGGGCGTTTTCAAGCAAGGTACCGAATGACAATATAGCTACTTTAGCACCTTGTTTAATTACGTTAGCTTTACCAATTTCGAGCTGTTGCATAGCGCTTTTAACCTCTGCTGTGCCCGCACTGCCACGCGGGTAACGCACAGCTACTGGGCAATTGGCTTGATAGCCAGTGTATAGCATTTGACGGCATTCGTTAGTATCGCTAGGTGCCATAATAACCATGTTAGGAATACAGCGCATAAAGCTTAGGTCATAGGCGCCTTGGTGAGTTTCACCATCAGCTCCGACAATACCTGCGCGGTCAATAGCAAATAATACCGGTAGGTTTTGCAATGCAACGTCGTGAATTAGTTGATCATACGCACGTTGTAAAAAGCTAGAGTAGATAGCAACAACGGGTTTTAACCCTTCACAAGCAAAACCTGCAGCAAGGGTTACAGCGTGTTGCTCAGCAATTGCCACATCAAAATATTGTTCTGGGTGTTCTTTAGAAAAGCGCACCATTCCCGAACCTTCACGCATCGCAGGAGTAATTGCCATTAACTTGTTGTCTTGCTCTGCCATATCGCAAAGCCAATCACCAAATACATTTGAGAAAGTCGCTGCACTTGGTTTAGATTTCGGTAAACTTGAAGTCGCAGGATCAAATTTTGGTACGCCATGATAACCAATCGGATCGGCTTCTGCGGGCTTGTAACCTTTGCCTTTTTGGGTTTTTATATGTAAAAGTTGTGGGCCTTTTAAGTTACGCATGTTACGCAGCGTATCAACCAGCATATTCACATCATGACCATCAATTGGACCAATATAGTTTAGGCCTAATTCTTCAAAAAAAGTACCCGGGATCATCATCCCTTTAATGTGCTCTTCCATACGGCTGGCAAGTTCTTTTACCGGCGGTACACCAGAAAGAAGCTTTTTACTGCCTTCGCGGATGTTGGTATAAAAGCTACCTGATAAAATACGCGCAAAATGATTGGTTAACGCGCCGACGTTTTCAGAAATCGACATTTCGTTATCGTTCAAAATAATCAACATATCTGATTTAACATCACCTAAGTGATTCATCGCTTCAAAGGCCATACCTGCGGTAATTGCGCCATCGCCTATCACCGCCACTGTTTTACGACCTCTGCCTTCTTTTTGCGCAGCAATAGACATACCCAGCGCCGCTGAAATAGAGGTACTTGAATGGCCAACACTAAACGTATCGTATTCACTTTCGTCTCTAAATGGAAATGGGTGCAATCCATCTTTTTGACGAATGGTGTGCATTTGGTCACGACGTCCCGTTAGTATTTTATGTGGGTAGGCTTGATGACCTACATCCCAAACTAAACGGTCGTCGGGAGTGTTGTACACATAATGTAATGCAACGGTAAGTTCTACGGTTCCTAAACCAGACGCTAAATGGCCGCTACTTTGCGATACTGAATTGAGTAAGTAATCACGCAATTCATGGCTAAATGCAGAAAGCTTATCTTGTGCTAAGTCTCGCAAGTGGACTGGTTCGTTCACCAAATTAAGTAATGGATACTTGCTGCTATCAAGTGTCATGGTTTTTTATATATCCTTCGCTAATATTAACTTTCCTCAAAAGTTAGATTTAAGAGGTAAACTAATATTCAGTAATAATTTTGTTCTAAGAGTTAATACGTTTTAGCCATGTTTAATGGTCACGTTCAATTAAATAGTTTGCCAATGCCGCTAAGTCGGTCGTGTCTGCGTCAATATTGGCTAACGCCTCATGGGCTTGCTGTATCAAATTTAGTGCTTTTTGCTTAGCACCTAGCATACCTAATAAAGCGGGGTATGTCGCTTTATTAGCAGCAATATCTGACCCTTGAGGCTTACCTAAAGTCAGTGTGTCGCCCTCAACATCTAAAATGTCGTCATGAACCTGAAAGGCCAGCCCAATAGCATACCCAAAAGTAGATAAGTTATCTAAAGTATGTTGGCTAATATTAGGAGCGCAAAGTGCGCCCAAAGTAATCGCACAATTTATTAATGCGCCGGTTTTAAGTTTATGAATACGTTCTAATTCATCAACCGTAATAACTTTATCTGTTGCTGCAATATCGCGGCCTTGTCCGGCAACCATTCCTTGCAAGCCTGAAGCATGGGCTAATTCTGCAATCATTTTTAACTGAGCTTCTGTTGAGCATTTAAATGTGTGCTTAGCAATAAGCTCAAATGCTAAGGTTTGCAGTGCGTCACCTGCTAAAATAGCTTGTGCTTCACCATAGACAATATGACATGTAGGACGGCCACGACGTAAATCATCGTCATCCATAGCGGGCAAATCGTCATGCACTAATGAATAACTGTGAATGCATTCTATCGCTGCTGCAAGTACATCTAAATCACGCTTGTCAGCACCTAACATTTTACCTGTGGTATAAACTAAAAAGGGCCGCAATCTTTTCCCGCCATTCATTAAACTATAATGGGTGGCTTCTTTTATGGTGTTGTCGCTTTCAAGAGGTTGTTCGAAATAAAGATTGAGAGTATTGGCTACATCATCTTGAGCAAGCTTTATTTGTTCTTTTATGCTCACAATTATTCCATATCGTTATTAAATTGAGTAAGCGGTGCTTTTTCGTCATTACCCATTAATATCGACACCTTTTGCTCGGCTTGTTGAAGTTTACCGGAAGACGCACTGGCTAATGCAATGCCGCGCTCAAATTGCTTTAAAGACTGTTCAAGCGATAAATCACCTTGTTCCATTTCACTGACAATTGTTGTTAGTTCTTCTAGTGCTTGTTCGAAACTTAAATTTTCAGGTTTTTTAGTCGCCATCTTTATTTTCAACTTACATAATAAATTTAAACGCCAATTTTAGGGGGAATGCTAAACTAGGTCAAAGAATGTTATGTTTTTTTGATAGATAAATGCTGTTAATTGGGTTTTACTGCGCTTCAGCGTTATTTTTTAAATTATAAATTCTGATTAGTTAGATTGATTACCTATGTTGATCTAAAATAGGACTAATCGTAATTTTATCGTTTATCATAAAAATCACTTAAGTATTTCAGTATCTTGCCGATATACATTTAATAACAACGCTTGCGAAGAAAAAATATAAAACCTTTGGAGGGAATGTGGATTTAGCAACCATTATTGGGATCCTTGGCGCAATTGGCTTAATTGTCATGTCCATGTTTATGAGTAGTAGCGGCGAAGTCGGTATGTTTTACAATACCCCTTCCGTGGTTATTGTATTTGGTGGCTCCCTTTTTATCGTTTTATCCAATTTTACTATGTCGCAATTTTTAGGCATTGGTAAGGTTTGTGCTAAAGCGTTTATGTTTAAAATTGAACCCCCTGAAGCCTTAATTGAAAAGGCGGTTGAGCTAGCAGATTCTGCCCGAAAAGGCGGGTTTTTAGCATTGGAAGAGGCTGAAATTCCAAATCCATTTATGCGCAAAGGCGTTGATATGCTCGTAGATGGGCATGATGCAGATGTAGTGCGCGCTACATTACAAAAAGATATTTCCCTCACTACAACTCGCCATGAAATGGGCGCAAGCTTATTTAAATCGTTAGGTGATATTGCTCCTGCAATGGGGATGATTGGTACATTAATCGGTTTGGTGGCTATGTTATCAAATATGGATGACCCAAAAGCAATCGGCCCAGCAATGGCTGTAGCCTTGTTAACAACGTTGTATGGGGCATTTTTGGCGAATGTTGTCGCCATTCCTATTCAGGTAAAACTTGAATTGCGTAAAGACGAAGAAGCAATGAACCAGCGACTTATTTTGGATGCAGTATTAGGCATTCAAGATGGCCAAAACCCTAAAGTAATTGAGGGGATCTTGAAAAATTATTTGGCTGAGTCTAAACGCGCGGTAAACACTGAGGAATAGTTATGTCTGATGAAGAGTGTAAATGCCCACCCCCAGGGTTACCTGCATGGATGGGGACATTTGCCGATTTAATGTCGCTATTAATGTGCTTTTTTGTACTCTTACTCGCGTTTTCTGAAATGGATGTGCTTAAATTTAAGCAAATTGCAGGTTCTATGAAGTTTGCTTTTGGTGTGCAAAATAAAATTGAAGTTAAAGATATCCCAAAAGGCACCTCGGTTATTGCAATGGAGTTTACTCCAGGTAAGCCTGAGCCGACCCCCATTGAAACTATTCAGCAGCAAACAGTTGAAATGACTCAGCAAATGCTAGAGTTTCAGGCGGGCGATGAAAGCTCTGCTGGCGGACGCCAAGAACAACGAGGCGAAAAACGAGGCGGTGAGTCTAGCAGCACCTCTGAAGAAGTAGCTTCAGCGCCTTCAGTTTCTGCTGCTGATCAAGAGCAAATAAATGACTTAGTTAAAAAAATTGCACAACAGCTTGAAAAGCAAATTATTGATGGAGCTATTGAGCTTGAGTCATTAGGTCAGCAAATCATTATTCGTATTAGAGAAAATGGTTCGTTTCCATCGGGCAGTGCGTTTTTACAACCCCAGTTTAAACCTATCATTCAAGATATTGGCCGGTTACTAAAAGATGTTCCCGGGGAGATCACCGTCTCCGGTCATACTGATGACTTCCAAGTCTCTAATGAGCTTTATATTAATAACTGGGATTTGTCCTCTAAACGAGCTGTTGCGGTAGCAAGTGAGCTGCAAAAAGTTGCGGGTTTTGATAAAACTCGAATGATGGTCGTGGGGCGTGCAGAAACCAGACCTTTAGTGCCGAATGATTCACGAGAAGATCGAAGACGTAACCGCCGGGTAGAAATATCAATTTTACAAGGCAAGGCGAAAGAATCAGATCCTATTGATATTAGATAGAATTTATTGGTTTTGTTACTTTTTTAGCATAGAATACACCTTTATTAACAGATGTAATTAAACTGGAGTGAATATGTTGGATAAGTTTTGTAGTATGCCTGGTAATGGAAATGGCGATGACGATGATAAAAAAACGAATTTTACTAAGTAATCATGCCTGATTGGTTTGATAAAGTCTTAGAGATTACAAACAGTAGCTGGATGCTTTTTTTGAGCCCAGCTATTTTTGTTTTTTATTTACGAAAAGATTTTTGTGCTTTAAGGTTTACTTTATTAACAGCCGCTTTTTTTCTTTTTGGTGCTTTAATTCATTCATCAATCAAAGAGTTTGATGACGGTACCTACATATATCGTTATATAATTTGGGCATTTAATGATTTAGCGTGGATGGCTCTGATTGCTTATTTGGGCCTGAAAGATAAACTGCATTTGTGGCAATGCGTACTGGGCCAACTTGTGGTTATTGGTGCACCCATCCTGCAGTTGTTTCGTCTAGTTGACCGTCACCTTTGGGATTTATCGTACAGCACTTATATGTATAAAACTTTGCTGCCATTAATTAATATTGGCACTATTGTAGTGTGTTATCTTCCCCTTTTATATATTTTTGCTAATAAGCGAAATAAAGCTTTAAGTTAATAACTACAAAAACACCCCTCGTTTTAAAATGATATGCTAGACTACTGTTTATATGAACAGTGTTAGAGCTTTTGGTTATGAAACTTTATATTGCTGAAAAACCCTCGCTGGGTCGCGCTATTGCAGACGCACTTCCTAAACCGCATAAAAAGCATGATGGCTATATTGAGGTAGCGAATGGTGATTGTGTATCTTGGTGCATAGGTCATTTGCTCGAACAAGCAGAACCCGATGACTATGACGAGCGTTTTAAAAAGTGGCAGTTTGAACATTTACCTATTGTGCCAGAACATTGGCAACTTAAAGCAAAGCCTAAAACTCGTAAACAACTCACTATTTTAAAAAAGCTAATCAAACAAGCAACAACACTTGTACATGCTGGCGATCCTGACCGTGAAGGCCAGTTATTAGTTGATGAAGTAATAGAACAAGCAAAAATCAGCCAAGCAAAAAAGCAAAATATTCAGCGCTTACTGATCTGTGACTTAAACTTAACGGCAGTTAAAAAGTCACTAAATAGTATGCGTGCTAACCGTGACTTTATTCCTTTGAGTGTTTCTGCTCTTGCGCGGTCTCGTGCTGATTGGTTGTTTGGCATGAACTTGACGCGTGCATACACATTAGCGGGGCAAAAAGCGGGATTTGGTAATGTATTGTCGGTTGGACGAGTGCAAACACCCATTTTGGGCCTAGTAGTTAATCGCGATAACGAGATAGCAAATTTTGTATCAAAACCATTTTATGAAGTACTTGCTCACCTTGATACACCTAAGGAGCAATCATTTACTGCTAAGTGGATACCAAGTAAAGCGTGCGAACCTTATCAAGATGAAGAGGGCAGAGTGCTTAACAAAGCTTTAGCTGAAAATGTAACTTCACGTATCGCTAATCAACCAGCAAGCGTAACTGCTCTTGAGCAAAAGCAAAAAAAACAAACCGCGCCGCTTCCCTATAATTTGTCTGCTTTACAAATAGATGCCGCTAAAGCGTTCGGATTGCCAGCGCAAAAAGTGCTCGATATTTGCCAGGTTTTATATGAACGTCATAAGTTAATTACTTACCCACGCTCAGATAATCGTTATTTACCAAAAGATCATCACCAAGATGCAGCTGCGATACTAAAAGCGATTGCAGTAAATGGAGGCCAAAAAGCAGAATTTGTTAATGGAGCAGATGCAAAAAAACGAAGTAAATGTTTTAACGATTCAAAAGTAGCAGCTCACCACGCGATTGTACCAACAGCTAAACAGTTAAAAACTGTGAGTTTAGCAAGTGATGAAGAAAAAATTTATCAGTTAATAAGTCGACACTATTTAATTCAGTTTTATTCCGATTACATTTATAACGAAACCAAGGTAGAGGTAACTATAGCGGGTGGTTTATTCAAAGCTAATGCAAAACAAGATGTAGACTTGGGTTTTAAATTGCTTATGGGTAAGTCAGAACTTAAAGAAGAAGCAACGTTGCCTTATTTGGAAAAAGGCATGGTACTTACCTGTACTAAAGGTGAGGTGGTGCAAAAGCATACAACTCCTCCTGCTCATTTTACCGATGCAACCTTACTTGCTGCTATGACGGGAATTAGCCGTTATGTAAAAGACTCGCAAATAAAAAAAATATTAAAAGAGACAGATGGCCTTGGTACTGAAGCCACTCGCGCAGGTATCATGGAACTATTATTTAAACGTCGCTTTTTAAAACGTGAAGGAAAAGCAATTAAAGCAACTGAAACAGGTCTGGCACTAATTAGTGTATTACCTGAGGGGTTATCAAGCCCCGATTTAACTGCAAAATGGGAGTCGAGTTTAGGAGATATCGCTCAGCAAGCAATGAGTTATCAGCAATTTATACAGCCTTTGCTAGCTGATTTAACTAATTTTGTAAGCCAAGCAACTAACTGCGATAGTAATGTATTTGCACATTTGCCAAAAACATCGCCTAAGAAGCGTTTTGCTAAACGTACAAAGAAAGCGCCGTATAAAAAGTCGAGTTACAAAAAAAGCCCTGCGGTAAATTAAACTCAGGGCTTGAAAATAACCTTGAAGATTATTGATTGAATAATGCCGCAGCGGCATTGCTCATTGCAGTTATTCCTGTTGGAAGCGCTACTTTATAATCGGGAGCAAATTTACTTGAATGTAATGAAGGGAGTGTTTCGTTATTTTTCATCGCATTTGTATATTGCTGTTGGTTAACTCCGCCTAACCAAAATAAAGTAATGGGGATGTTTTCTTCTGTTCTACCATATAGTCCAAAGTCTTCACCAGCCATAACAGCTTTAGTTTCAAGTACATTTTTTACACCAATTGCATCAGCAATGGCACTCCTAACTATATTTGTTTGCTCCGGATTATTGTAAGTAGATGGAATCGATTCACTTTCATGAACATACACTTCTGGGTAGAGCGCTTTTTCTAGACCTGCACTTTGTGCAATACCTGCAGTAATACGTTTAATCGCAGCAATTTGCGCGTTTCTAACTTCCGGGTTATAGCTACGCAGAGTAAGTTGTAGCTTTACTTCATCAGAAATTACATTGTGTTTTGAGCCGCCATGGATAGATCCAACAGTGATCACTGATGGTTCAAGAGGAGATAACTCCCGACTCGTAATTGTTTGTAATGCTAAAATGGTGCGAGCAGCAATAATAACAGGGTCAACAGTCGTATGTGGATAGGCTCCATGGCCTCCTTTGCCTTTTATTGAAATATCAACTGAGTCGACGCTTGCCATAGTGTACTCATTTTTCAGAGCAATTTTTCCTGCAGGTACACTAGCACTAACATGTAAAGCTATAATATGATCGGGTTTTGCGTATTTGCTAAATAACCCCTCACTAAGCATTGCTTTTGCACCACCCCCAACTTCTTCAGCCGGTTGCGCAACCATCATTAAAGTACCTTGCCACGACTGTTTATTTTTAATTAGTTGTTGCGCGGTGCCTATAAATGAACTCATATGAATATCATGACCACAACCATGCATAACACCGACTTTGCTACCTTGTTTATTTAGTGTGGTAACAGTTGATGCGTATGCTTTTCCTGTTTGTTCTGTGATTGGTAAGCCATCAGTATCAGTTCGAATCATAACGGTGGGGCCTTGGCCATTTCTATATATACCTACGACGCCATAACCGCCAACGCTATTGGTTACATCAAACCCAAGCTTTTGAAGCTGCGAAGCCATTTTTTTACCTGTTTGCTGCTCATGATAAGACAGTTCAGGTGACTGGTGTAAATCTAGATAAAGCTTTTCTATTGCTGGCATACTTTTATTAAGATCAAGCTTAAGTGTTTGCGCACTTAATAATGGGCTAACTAATAAACACAGTGCACTCGCATATACTAATTTCATATTTCCCTCATTTATATTGTATGCGTGTCTTAAATGATTTAGACACATGTCTTGTAATTATTATCTTCATCACCATATAAAAACCTAAATAGATGAACATGGCAATAACTCAATGAGCAATATAGTTAATCTTAACGCACAAAACCTTCAGCAAGTATTAGGTGAGACATCACAACAAAAGTTAGTATTACTTAACTTTTTTTCGCCTCAAAGCCCAGAATGTATTAGCCAAGCAGCTATTTTAGATAAGCTAGCCGCCGAATATAATAACTATATAGTTGTAGCAAACTTAGATTGTGATGCAGAGCAAGCTTTGGCCTCGCAACTTGCCCAGCAAGTAGGTTTACAAACCTTGCCTACTTTAGTGTTATTAAAAGACTCAGCTCCAGTTGATGTATTAGCGGGTGCACAAACAGAAAGCCAAGTACGTGATGTCCTATCTAAACACTTACCTGCGCAACAAGACCTATTATTAGAGCAAGCCAAGCAAGCACTGGTTAATAGTGATTTAAATGCCGCGTTTAATTATGCTAAGCAAGCGTATGAGTTAGATAGTAGTAATGCGAGAATTAAATTAGTGCTTGCAGATATATGTATACAGATTCACAAACTAGATGAAGCCGCTGCATTAATAGAGACAATAGAAGCACAAGATCAAGATGCATACTTCAATAACATTAAAGCTAAATGTGAGGCTGCGCTAGAGGCAACTGATTCACCTGAAATAAAAGCATTGCAAGAAAGAGTAGCCAAGCATCCCAATGAGCTTGAATTACAAATGGAACTAAGTAACCTACTTAATGAAGCAGGAAGGAAAGAGGAAGCATTAGAAGCACTCTTTACTATTCTTAAGAAAGATCTGAATTTTGATGAGGCTAAGCCAAACTTCTTGGCTGTTATTGCGTCTTTACCTGATGGCGATGCGCTAGCTGCTAAATATCGTCGCAAGCTTTATAGCATTTTGTATTAACGATTAAGATAAACTCTCTATAAAAAGCACCAATGTTAAGGTGCTTTTTTGTTTCTGCGTTAGGATAGCAGGGTAAAAGCAAGGTTATCCACAGGGTTTTGTGGGTATCCTGTGTTTCTGGGTGGGGTATCTTTGGGGTAAGAATTAAATGCAAAAAAGCGTTTAAAAACGCTTGCGTTAAAATCGATTCGCCCTATAATGCGACCCCACTGAGACGGGGAACGCCAACGCATAGCGAGGCACGAGCTACTCAGTGAGTCTAGTAAAACTTAGTTTTGAAAACTTTCAAGTTTAACAAAATTAAGTGTTGACAAAAAAATAGGAAAGCGTAGTATGCGCAGCCCTAGCGAGATAAAGTTTAACGCTTTAATCGCAGCGTTCTTTAACAATATAAAGCAATCATCTGTGTGGGCACTCGTACAGATTGAGTTCTAACAGCCAAGCTTAATTTACTAAGTGAGGCAAACAAATTTAGAGTCTCAATTGAAACTGAGTGACCAACAGCAATAACTACTTCGGTAGGAATTGCAGCACAGTCAATTCAATATCGAAAGATATTAAATAAATTCAGAATTCATTGAGCTGTCGAAAGACATAAAACTTTTTAATTGAAGAGTTTGATCATGGCTCAGATTGAACGCTGGCGGCAGGCCTAACACATGCAAGTCGAGCGGTAACAGAAAGTAGCTTGCTACTTTGCTGACGAGCGGCGGACGGGTGAGTAATGCTTGGGAACATGCCTTGAGGTGGGGGACAACAGTTGGAAACGACTGCTAATACCGCATAATGTCTACGGACCAAAGGGGGCTTCGGCTCTCGCCTTTAGATTGGCCCAAGTGGGATTAGCTAGTTGGTGAGGTAATGGCTCACCAAGGCGACGATCCCTAGCTGGTTTGAGAGGATGATCAGCCACACTGGGACTGAGACACGGCCCAGACTCCTACGGGAGGCAGCAGTGGGGAATATTGCACAATGGGCGCAAGCCTGATGCAGCCATGCCGCGTGTGTGAAGAAGGCCTTCGGGTTGTAAAGCACTTTCAGTCAGGAGGAAAGGTTAGTAGTTAATACCTGCTAGCTGTGACGTTACTGACAGAAGAAGCACCGGCTAACTCCGTGCCAGCAGCCGCGGTAATACGGAGGGTGCGAGCGTTAATCGGAATTACTGGGCGTAAAGCGTACGCAGGCGGTTTGTTAAGCGAGATGTGAAAGCCCCGGGCTCAACCTGGGAACTGCATTTCGAACTGGCAAACTAGAGTGTGATAGAGGGTGGTAGAATTTCAGGTGTAGCGGTGAAATGCGTAGAGATCTGAAGGAATACCGATGGCGAAGGCAGCCACCTGGGTCAACACTGACGCTCATGTACGAAAGCGTGGGGAGCAAACAGGATTAGATACCCTGGTAGTCCACGCCGTAAACGATGTCTACTAGAAGCTCGGAACCTCGGTTCTGTTTTTCAAAGCTAACGCATTAAGTAGACCGCCTGGGGAGTACGGCCGCAAGGTTAAAACTCAAATGAATTGACGGGGGCCCGCACAAGCGGTGGAGCATGTGGTTTAATTCGATGCAACGCGAAGAACCTTACCTACACTTGACATACAGAGAACTTACCAGAGATGGTTTGGTGCCTTCGGGAACTCTGATACAGGTGCTGCATGGCTGTCGTCAGCTCGTGTTGTGAGATGTTGGGTTAAGTCCCGCAACGAGCGCAACCCCTATCCTTAGTTGCTAGCAGGTAATGCTGAGAACTCTAAGGAGACTGCCGGTGATAAACCGGAGGAAGGTGGGGACGACGTCAAGTCATCATGGCCCTTACGTGTAGGGCTACACACGTGCTACAATGGCGCATACAGAGTGCTGCGAACTCGCGAGAGTAAGCGAATCACTTAAAGTGCGTCGTAGTCCGGATTGGAGTCTGCAACTCGACTCCATGAAGTCGGAATCGCTAGTAATCGCGTATCAGAATGACGCGGTGAATACGTTCCCGGGCCTTGTACACACCGCCCGTCACACCATGGGAGTGGGTTGCTCCAGAAGTAGATAGTCTAACCCTCGGGAGGACGTTTACCACGGAGTGATTCATGACTGGGGTGAAGTCGTAACAAGGTAGCCCTAGGGGAACCTGGGGCTGGATCACCTCCTTATACGATTTAGAACTTATTTGTTCGTAGTGTCCACACAGATGATTGTTAGTTAGTTTGCTCTTTGAGTTTACTAATTAATATGCTCTTTAAAAATTTGGAAAAGCTGATAATAAAATTCGTATGAATACATTGTATTTGTACAGAGTTTTCAAAAGTAAAAAAGAATGATAGCAGTATCATTCAGTGCCATTTAATAAACGTTTTACGTTTGTTGATTGGTATCTACTTTAGTATTCAATATTAACTTCTGGCGAAGTTAAACTGTCACAAAACAAAGACCCGTTTGGGTTGTATGGTTAAGTGACTAAGCGTACACGGTGGATGCCTTGGCAGTTGGAGGCGATGAAGGACGTATTAACTTGCGATAAGCCTAGTCAAGCTAGTAAAAAGCACTTGAGACTAGGATTTCCGAATGGGGAAACCCACCTGCTTGCAGGTATCGTTAACTGAATACATAGGTTAACGAGGCGAACGCGGAGAACTGAAACATCTAAGTACCCGTAGGAAAAGAAATCAACCGAGATTCCGATAGTAGCGGCGAGCGAAATCGGAACAGCCCTTAAGCTTATTATGTGTTAATGGAAGGCTCTGGAAAGTGCCACGATACAGGGTGATAGTCCCGTACATGAAAACGCATTTTAAGTGAAATCGAGTAGGTCGGAGCACGTGAAACTTTGACTGAATATAGGTGGACCATCATCTAAGGCTAAATACTCCCAACTGACCGATAGTGAACCAGTACCGTGAGGGAAAGGCGAAAAGAACCCCTGTGAGGGGAGTGAAATAGAACCTGAAACCGTGTACGTACAAGCAGTAGGAGCCCCTCGAGGGTGACTGCGTACCTTTTGTATAATGGGTCAGCGACTTATATTTTGTAGCGAGGTTAACCGATTAGGGTAGCCGTAGGGAAACCGAGTCTTAACTGGGCGAATAGTTGCAAGGTATAGACCCGAAACCCGGTGATCTAGCCATGGGCAGGTTGAAGGTTGAGTAACATCAACTGGAGGACCGAACCCACTAACGTTGAAAAGTTAGGGGATGACCTGTGGTTAGGAGTGAAAGGCTAATCAAACCGGGAGATAGCTGGTTCTCCCCGAAATCTATTTAGGTAGAGCCTCGGACGAATACTTACGGGGGTAGAGCACTGTTAAGGCTAGGGGGTCATCCCGACTTACCAACCCTTTGCAAACTCCGAATACCGTAAAGTAATATCCGGGAGACACACGGCGGGTGCTAACGTCCGTCGTGAAGAGGGAAACAACCCAGACCGCCAGCTAAGGTCCCAAAGTCATAGTTAAGTGGGAAACGATGTGGAAAGGCCCAGACAGCCAGGAGGTTGGCTTAGAAGCAGCCATCCTTTAAAGAAAGCGTAATAGCTCACTGGTCGAGTCGGTCTGCGCGGAAGATGTAACGGGGCTAAACTATGCACCGAAGCTGCGGATTCAGAATTTATTCTGAGTGGTAGGGGAGCGTTCTGTAAGCGGTTGAAGGTGTACCGGGAGGTATGCTGGACGTATCAGAAGTGCGAATGCTGACATGAGTAACGATAATGCGGGTGAAAAACCCGCACGCCGGAAGACCAAGGGTTCCTATCCCATGTTAATCAGGGTAGGGTAAGTCGACCCCTAAGGCGAGGCCGAAAGGCGTAGTCGATGGGAAACGGATTAATATTTCCGTACTTGGTATAATTGCGATGGGGGGACGGAGCAGGCTAAGCAAGCATGGCGATGGTAGTCCATGTGAAAGTGTGTAGGCTAGTGACTTAGGTAAATCCGGGTTGCTGTTAGGCTGAGACACGAGACGAGTCACTACGGTGATGAAGTTGCTGATGCCATACTTCCAGGAAAAGCCTCTAAGCTTCAGATTATACCGAATCGTACCCCAAACCGACACAGGTGGTCAGGTAGAGAATACTAAGGCGCTTGAGAGAACTCGGGTGAAGGAACTAGGCAAAATCGTACCGTAACTTCGGGAGAAGGTACGCTCCGATTGGTGATGAGACTTGCTCTCTAAGCTGATTGGAGCCGCAGTGACCAGGTGGCTGGGACTGTTTATTAAAAACACAGCACTGTGCAAAATCGCAAGATGACGTATACGGTGTGACACCTGCCCGGTGCCGGAAGGTTAATTGATGGGGTTATCTTCGGAGAAGCTCTTGATCGAAGCCCCGGTAAACGGCGGCCGTAACTATAACGGTCCTAAGGTAGCGAAATTCCTTGTCGGGTAAGTTCCGACCTGCACGAATGGTGTAACCATGGCCACGCTGTCTCCACCCGAGACTCAGTGAAATTGAAATCGCAGTGAAGATGCTGTGTACCCGCGGCTAGACGGAAAGACCCCGTGAACCTTTACTACAGCTTGGCACTGAACATTGAACCTACATGTGTAGGATAGGTGGGAGACTTTGAAGCAGAGACGCTAGTTTTTGTGGAGTCGTCCTTGAAATACCACCCTTGTAGTTTTGATGTTCTAACGTTGGCCCCTGAATCGGGGTTACGGACAGTGCCTGGTGGGTAGTTTGACTGGGGCGGTCTCCTCCCAAAGAGTAACGGAGGAGCACGAAGGTTGGCTAAGTACGGTCGGACATCGTACGGTTAGTGTAATGGTAGAAGCCAGCTTAACTGCGAGACAGACACGTCGAGCAGGTACGAAAGTAGGTCATAGTGATCCGGTGGTTCTGAATGGAAGGGCCATCGCTCAACGGATAAAAGGTACTCCGGGGATAACAGGCTGATACCGCCCAAGAGTTCATATCGACGGCGGTGTTTGGCACCTCGATGTCGGCTCATCACATCCTGGGGCTGAAGTCGGTCCCAAGGGTATGGCTGTTCGCCATTTAAAGTGGTACGCGAGCTGGGTTTAGAACGTCGTGAGACAGTTCGGTCCCTATCTGCCGTGGGCGTTTGAGAATTGAGAGGGGTTGCTCCTAGTACGAGAGGACCGGAGTGAACGAACCGCTGGTGTTCGGGTTGTCATGCCAATGGCATTGCCCGGTAGCTACGTTCGGAACTGATAAGCGCTGAAAGCATCTAAGCGCGAAGCAGGCCTCGAGATGAGTTCTCACTAGACTTTTAAAGTCTCTGAAGGGCCGTTGAAGACTACAACGTTGATAGGCAAGATGTGGAAGTGGTGTGAGCCATTAAGCTAACTTGTACTAATTACCCGTGAGGCTTAACCATACAACGCCAAACGCGTTTTATGTGATAGTGAAACAAGCGAAGAAGTTAATAGACTAAAGTAGATTACTGAAAACTTTTATTATCAGAAATTCCAAATTTTAGTTAGTGCGTAGCGATACGGACTGACACCAAATTTGCTTGGTGACAATAGCGTTTTGGACCCACCTGACCCCATGCCGAACTCAGTAGTGAAACGAAACAGCGCCGATGATAGTGTAGCATTTGTTATGTGAAAGTAGGACATTACCAGGATCCAATTAAAGAAACCCGTTACAGCAATGTAACGGGTTTTTTGCTATCTGGGGTTTAGTAAATAGCCAAGAACCCATGCCAAACTCAGTAGTCAAACAAAACAGCTCGAAGGCGAGCCCCGCGGAAGGCCGCCCCGACACAATGATAGTGTGGCATTTGTTATGTGACTTTCTACCGCTGTGGGTACCATGACATTACCAGAATTCAATTAAAGAAACCCGTTACAGCAATGTAACGGGTTTTTTGCTGTTTGGGGTTTAGTAAATATCTAAGAGCCCATGCCAAACTCAGTAGCCAAAAAAAAACAGCTCGAAGGCGAGCCCCGCGGAAGGCCGCCCCGACACAATGATAGTGTGGCATTTGTTATGTGACTTTCTACCGCTGTGGGTACCATGACATTACCAGAATTCAATTAAAGAAACCCGTTACAGCAATGTAACGGGTTTTTTGCTGTTTGGGGTTTAGTAAATATCTAAGAGCCCATGCCAAACTCAGTAGCCAAAAAAAAACAGCTCGAAGGCGAGCCCCGCGGAAGGCCGCCCCGACACAATGATAGCATCGCATTTGCTATGTGACTTTTTACCGCTGTGGGCACTGCGACATTCTACTGCGCTGTCGCTACGAAGTAGCGCACCGACTCTAATTAAAGGCATCAGATTAAAGTAAAAAAAGTAGGAACTTAAAGCCCTTACTATGGTTTACTTATGCTGTAATAGTTTCGAAGTTTGTAGTGAAATATTTTCATTGATATCAGCGAATCCCCTATTTGCTCAACATTACCATGCGGTTATGGATCTGACGTGTTAAAATTTAGTTTTAGATTTCGTATTATTGAGGTGTCGATTGCCAACGAGTGATTACCAACGAGTGTTAAATGAGATAACTCAAGAGGTTAAGCCTTTACTAACGCAGGGTAAAGTTGCCGATTATATACCGGCATTGGCAGAGGTTTCTCCTGAGCAGTTCTCTATTGCTATTTATACTACGGAAGGAGAAATTTTCTGCGCCGGTGATTGTGAGCAACGTTTCACAATTCAATCTGTATCTAAAGTAATGACTCTGACATTAGCTTTGCAACGCTATGGCGATGAATTATGGAATAGAGTTGGCAAAGAGCCTTCAGGTACAGCGTTTAACTCTCTGACACAGCTTGAGTTTGAAAAAGGGATTCCACGTAACCCATTTATTAATGCGGGAGCGATTGTTACCTGTGATGCTTTGTATAGTCGTTTATCAGCTCCAATGCACTCTATGCTTGAAACATTTCGCGATTTATCAGGTAATCGAAGTATTGTAATTGATAAGCAAGTGGCTAACTCAGAATATGAGTTTCGGCATAGAAATGCGGCAATGGCACATTTAATGAAATCATTCGGTAACTTTGAAAATGAAGTAGATGATGTCCTTTGGTCGTATTTTAATTTTTGTGCCATAGAACTTAATTGTATTGAACTTGCTAAGGCGTACAATTTTTTAGCCAATAAAGGGATGGATTACAGCTCAAACAAACGAGTACTTTCTAGTCGTCAAAACAAGCAATTAAATTCGTTGTTATTTACCAGTGGGTTATATGACGCAGCAGGTGACTTTGGTTATCGTGTAGGCATGCCTGGTAAATCGGGTGTTTCTGGTACAATATTAGCGGTGTTACCGAATAGATTTACAGTGGCAGTCTATTCACCAGGATTAAACTCTTTTGGTAACTCAGTGGCGGGAATAGCAGCATTAGAGCTGCTATCTAAAAAGCTTGATATATCTATATTTTAGCTTTGTTTAGCGTAATGGGATCTTATTGATCCCAATACACTTGTTCTAAACAATCTTCGCGCTCAGGCAAACCACGAGATAAGCGAGGAGAGTGCTGTACAAGTACTTCAAAGCTTGCACGGTTAGCATATTTGCTAATTTGTGCGAGCGAAGAGTAGGTAATGGCTTGTTGCTGATGCTTTGCTGAATTAGCAACATTCAACTTATGATAAACATTCGCTGATAAGTCATGTAAAACCGCGGCTAAAGCACAGTCACCGGCACCATTGGTATTTTTAATCGAGTCAGGCCCGCCCATAAACGGCGCTGTATGGCTATATGCCTTTATAGGGTTTTCACAGTCAACTTTACGCATTGCACGTGAAAATTCATAACGATTAAAATCTGGTATGGCACCCGGTAATAATGGATACTCTGTTTCACGTTTGCAGCTGTCGTCAACAAAACCAGCCATAAATAAGCCTTTTTCACCGGCTGTACAAATAACTAAGTCAACCCAATCTAATGCTTTGTCAGCAGCAAGAAGTGGATCTTCATATCCAGTAATTGCTTGGCCTTCTTCTTCGTTCATAGCAAGTATATCAACATGCTTTTCTACAAAGTTAGCCCACCATGTCGGGTCCTGCTCGATAAGAAACTTAGTCCCCAGTGTTAATACCACGGGTACATTTGCATCGTTAGCATACTTGATTGCTTGCATAGTCGCTTCGGTCATGGTTTCATCACCTTGAGTACGCATTAAATAAGCACTGATGACTAATGCTGATGAGCCTTCTATTAGCTCTTTATCAATTGACTCTGGCTTTAGGTAATTCATCAGGCCAGCACTAATAGCAAACGTGCGCTCACCTGTTTCATCAATCAAGGTAAAGCAACGGCCAATAGGACCATCGACTGGTTGTAAGTAGTCTAAATCTACACGACTTGAGTTATTACATAAAAATCTATAAGCATAACTGCCTATTTTTATATTTTCGCTCATTACGCCTAATAGTACCGAACGATCATCAGCAAGTACGGAATAGTTGTGCATTGTGTTGCCAACGGTTCCTCCTGCGAATTCGTAATCGACCATATCGTTTAGTTTTAAGCGATCGTATAAAGCATTAGTGATGTCATTATCTATAACTTGCGACATCCCTCGGCGCAATTGAAATTCATCGAGAAAAGCTTGGTCAACCTTAGCTTCTATATCAACAACGATTTGATCGATCCCCGTAACATAGCTGCGGTGTAATCGTTCTGTGGCGTTAAGTTGATTGGTCAGTGGATCTTTGGCTTCCACTGGGAAATAATGTTTATGCCTGCGGCGTCCAGGAAATTTCATTTGCTACCCGTGTTGTGAGCTAAATAAAAAAAGCGAGAGATTATAGCGTAAATCCCGCCTTATGGGCCATGGTAAACCACTTAAATTTGTTTTATTTTTGCAATAAAGTGATCAATTACGCATTTTTTTACGCTAAGTTGGTATAATTACGGCATAAAAAATAGTTAAGTAATAATCATGACAGAGCCATTTGACGACCAATATTGGATGGAACAAGCCCTTGTGTATGCAAAACAAGCAGAGCAACTCGATGAGATACCTGTAGGCGCCATTATTGTCAAAAATAATCAGCTTATAAGCGCGGGTTATAATCGCTCAATTACCGATAATGATCCGTCGGCTCATGCTGAGATGATAGCGGTAAGAGAAGCCGGCAAAGTGCTTAATAACTATCGCTTAATTGATTGCACTTTGTATGTTACGTTAGAGCCGTGCTCTATGTGTGCAGGTTTATTGGTGCACAGCCGAATTAAACGCTTAGTATTTGGTGCTGCCGATGCTAAAACGGGTTCTGCTGGTTCAATTATGAACTTGTTGCAAGAACCTCGTTTAAACCATCAGGTAGAAATAACGGGTGGGGTTTTAGAGACACAATGTGCAGAGACTATTTCTAGTTTTTTTAAGCGTCGCCGATCACAAATAAAAGCAGCAAAGCTAGCCGCTCGCAACCTTAACAGAGATTAGTCTGCAGCTGCTATTAAGGCGTCTAGCTCAGCCATTTGCTGCATAGCGAACATGCGGCGACGCCAGATAACCTTTTTATGCAAATTTCTTAACATCACTCGACGGCGAGTCGCAGTTGAGTGCTTTATACAACGTTTAAGTTGATGTGTACGTCTACGTTTAAGCATGACTTGTCCTTACGTGCTTGGTGATGACACAAATTTTAATACAATTGAGCCAGATTATTGAATAATTGATTGCAAGTAAACAACTATTTGCTTTTCTGACATGTAGCTAATATAGCGCGAAATTTTCAGAATGCATTTATTTTTCTTTTTCTGCTTCACCAGTGATACGTTGATTTGCATCATTTGGTTTAATGCTTTGATCTTTAGTTTCTTTTTCGGTTGTTGGCGGTGTAGTTGCCATTGCATTATTTTCATCAAGCCAAACTAGCGCATCGTAATAGCGACGAATATTATCAACATAAGTCACTGCAACATCACCGCGAGCATAGCCATAGCGGGTATTACGGTAGTGACGTTTTTTTACTAGTAATGGTAAGCGCTTTTTAACATCAGCCCATTTATCAGGGCTAGCTCCTTGTTGTTCGGTAATTATGCGGGCATCATTGACGTGGCCCCAACCAACATTATAAGCGGCAAGTGCGAGCCAAGTACGATCAGGCTGCGGGATTCTATCTGGTATACGTTTGATTAATTTAGCTAAGTATTGAGCACCGCCACGTATGTTTTGTTCTGGCTCCAAGCGATTAGTAACACCGACTTGTTTTGCTGTGCGCCTTGTTAGCATCATAATGCCGCGCACCCCTGTTGGCGATTTAGCTCGTGGGTTCCACATCGACTCTTGATAACTCAATGCAGCAAGTAAGCGCCAATCAAGGCTACCCGCATATTGTATAAACCAAGGCTGATATTTAGGCAGTGTTTCTTTTATTGCATCTATATAGGCTAAGGTATTAACGTAATTAAACTGACGGACATGGCCAAAATACTTCTCTTCAAGCACATAAAGTTGATTATTTTGTTTTGCTTCACCGAAAAAAGGAACTAGTAATGCGTACAAAGAGTCATCATTCGACTTTTTGAGTATCCATGCAATTGAATCATTACGGGTAACTGAAAAGCCAATACTCAAGTTAGGGTGATAGCGCCTAAACAACGCTAATGTATGAGAATCTGCCAAGGTGTAATCTATTTCACCATCAATAACGGCTTGTAATAACTCTTCCTCATCAAATTCTTCGGTTTCATTCCAAGTTAAATCTGGGTTGGTTTGTTGTATTTCTTCTAATGTGAGCGAGTGACTACTTTTAGCAATAACAGTGAAGTTACCAGTTAAATCATCAAAATCTCTAGGGCGTTCACGGCCTTGTTTAAATACTAATTTTTGACTAATTGTTCTGTAAGTTGGGCCATAGCGGTAACGTTTGGCGCGCGCCTTGTTAAAAGTAAGTCCAGAGGCAATTAAATCGAGATCGCCACTATCTAAGCGCGCAAACATATCGGATAAATTAAAAAAGGGCACAATTTCAAGCTCTACCCCAAGGTAATCGGCGAATGCTTGAGACAGTTCAAATTCAAACCCTTGTTCACCTTGAACAGCTTGATAGTAATTACTTGCGCTGGCGAGTGTACCCACACGAATTTTATTTTCTGATTTAATTTGGGCAAGCTGTGTTGACTGCTCTTGTGTATTACAGGCACACAAAAGGATGACTAACGTAATAATTGTTATTAGCTTTATCTTCAACATATTCGCCTCTTTAGCATCGTATCTCCTGTTATAACAAAACTTACTGATTACGTCACTTACCGTTTAATCGCAGTAAGTAAAAAATAGGTGTAAACAAAAAGAAAAAGTTAATTTAATGAAAAGCGCATTTTTGAGTTAAATCTGGGAGTAATTTGGACTATAATACGCGCCTAAAATATCGTTCAATCCCTAACCCCGGGTGAAATTACTTATGTTGATCCTTCGTGGTGCACCAGCACTTTCAGAGTTCAGAGTTAATAAAATTTTAGCGCGTTGCCAACAATCGCAACTTCCTGTCACCAATGTATATGCCGAATACGCTCACTTTGCCGATTTAACATCGCCATTAGACACTGATGAGCAAACCAAACTTGAAAAGTTATTAACCTATGGACCAACAATTGCTGAGCATACGCCAGCGGGTCAGTTGGTATTAGTAACGCCTCGACCTGGTACTATTTCGCCATGGGCTTCAAAAGCGACTGATATCGCTCATAACTGTGGGCTTAAACAAGTTCACAGGGTTGAACGTGGTATTGCTTACTATGTTGAAGGTGATTTAAGTACAGAGCAGCTTACACACGTTATTGCGCTTCTTCATGACCGTATGACTGAAGCTACTCATAGTAAATTAGAAGATGCAGCGCAGTTATTTCGCAGTGATGCACCTCGCCAAATGTCATCAGTTGATATTTTAGGTGGCGGCCGCGAAGCATTAGCCGTAGCCAATATAGAGCAAGGGTTTGCACTTGCTGATGATGAAATTGACTACTTAGTGGAAAACTTCATCAAGTTAGGGCGCAATCCTAACGACATCGAATTATTCATGTTTGCACAAGCAAACTCAGAGCATTGTCGTCATAAAATATTTAATGCTGATTGGACTATCGATGGTATTGAACAGCCAAAGTCGCTGTTTAAAATGATTAAAAATACCTTTGAGCATAACCCTGAAAATGTACTGTCTGCTTATAAAGATAACGCAGCCGTAATGAAAGGCTCAAAGGCGGGTCGCTTCTTCCCGAATGCGCAAGGTGAATATGCGTATCATCAAGAAGACATTGAAATATTAATGAAGGTTGAAACCCATAACCACCCAACGGCAATTGCGCCCTTTTCTGGTGCGGCAACAGGGTCGGGCGGTGAGATTCGCGATGAAGGTGCAACTGGCCGTGGTTCAAAACCAAAAGCCGGCTTAGTGGGCTTTACTGTATCTAACTTACGTATTCCTGGTTTTGAACAACCTTGGGAAAGTGATTTTGGTAAGCCTGGGCGCATAGTGAATGCCCTTGATATTATGACTGAAGGCCCATTAGGTGGTGCTGCGTTTAATAATGAGTTTGGCCGTCCTAATCTTTTAGGTTATTTCCGTACATACGAAGAAAAAGTAACGAGTCACAATGGTGAAGAGGTACGTGGTTACCACAAGCCAATTATGCTTGCCGGTGGTTTAGGTAATATTCGTGCTGATCATGTTCAAAAAGGCGATATTCCAGTAGGCGCAAAACTGATTGCGCTTGGCGGCCCTGCAATGAACATTGGTTTAGGCGGTGGTGCTGCATCTAGCATGGCATCGGGTCAATCAAACGAAGATTTAGATTTTGCTTCTGTTCAACGTGAAAACCCAGAAATGGAACGTCGTTGTCAAGAAGTAATCGACAAATGTTGGCAGCTAGGTGATGCAAATCCTATTGCGTTTATACATGATGTGGGCGCTGGTGGTTTATCAAATGCATTCCCTGAGCTTGTAGATGATGGTGGCCGTGGTGGTAAATTCCAACTGCGTGACATCCCTAATGATGAGCCGGGCATGGCACCACACGAAATTTGGTGTAATGAATCGCAAGAGCGATATGTGCTTGCTGTGGGCGTTGAAGACTTTGCACGCTTTGAAGCAATTTGTAAGCGTGAGCGCGCACAATATGCAGTTATTGGTGAAGCAACAGAAGAGCGTCATTTAACGGTTGCAGATAGTCATTTTGATAACAGCCCTGTAGATTTACCATTGGATGTATTACTAGGTAAAGCACCTAAAATGCATCGTGATGTTACGTCGCAACAAGTAGTCGGTACTGCATTAAATGTAGAGGCAATTAATCCTGCGGATGCAGCGCAGCGTTTATTACGTTTACCAACCATTGCAGAAAAAACCTTCCTGATTACTATTGGCGATCGCTCTGTAACTGGTTTAGTAGCGCGCGATCAAATGGTAGGCCCATGGCAAGTGCCTGTGGCTAACTGTGCAGTTACCGCAGCAACTTACGATACCTACCACGGTGAAGCTATGTCATTAGGTGAACGTACTCCAGCGGCATTACTTAATTATGGCGCTTCTGCACGTTTGGCTGTGGCCGAGTCTCTTACAAATATTGCTGGTACTAATATTGGTAGTCTTGAGAACATTAAGCTATCTGCTAACTGGATGGCGGCTGCAGGTCACCCTGGTGAAGACGCAGGTTTATATGAAGCGGTAAAAGCTGTTGGTGAAGAGTTATGTCCAGCACTTGGGT
This sequence comes from Pseudoalteromonas sp. Scap03, assembly GCF_013393115.1. Taxonomy (GTDB): domain Bacteria; phylum Pseudomonadota; class Gammaproteobacteria; order Enterobacterales; family Alteromonadaceae; genus Pseudoalteromonas. Next base: position 1,648,479 of record NZ_VDEU01000001.1, read on the forward strand.
TAACAATCCCAGTAGGTAAAGACTCGATGTCGATGAAAACGACATGGAAAAATGAAGATGATACAACTGAGCAATCAGTAACATCGCCTTTATCACTGATTATTACAGCCTTTGGCCGTGTTGACGATGTACGTAAAACGGTGACTCCACAGCTGCGCACTGATAAGGGCGACACTTCGCTTATTTTAGTTGATTTAGGTGCGGGTAAAAACCGTATGGGCGCATCAAGCCTTGCACAAGTTTATAAGCAGCTTGGTGATGTTACTCCTGATGTAGACAGCCCTGAGTTACTAAAAGGCTTTTATAATGCTATGCAGGCGCTAGTGGCTGATAGCAAGTTACTTGCGTATCACGACCGTTCAGACGGTGGCTTGTTTACTACTATTGCTGAAATGGCGTTTACCGGACATACCGGTGTAACCGTAGATTTAGCGACTTTGACTGGCTCGGATATTGAAGCGCTTTATAACGAAGAGTTAGGTGCTGTAATTCAAGTAGCAAACAGTGATTTAGATGCTGTAAATTCTGTATTTGAGCAGCATGGTGTTGCCGCAATTAGCCATGTGATTGGCTCGCTTAATAATGACGATAACATTGTATTTAATCGTGGTGAGCAAACAGTACTTAATCATACGCGTACTGAGCTTCGTACAATTTGGGCCGAAACAACCTATCAGATGCAAGCGCGTCGTGATAACCCTGAGTGTGCTAAGCAAGAATTTGACGCTAAATTTGATGCAAAAGACCCAGGCTTAAACGTTAAACTTAACTTTGACTTAAACGAAGATATAGCTGCACCGTACATTGCGACAGGTGCTAAGCCACAAATGGCTATTTTACGTGAGCAAGGCGTTAACTCGCACCTAGAAATGGCTGCTGCGTTTAACCGTGCTGGTTTTGCTGCGGTAGATGTTCACATGAGTGATATTTTAGAAGGTCGTTTAACGCTTGAACAGTTTAAAGGTTTAGTGGCGTGTGGTGGCTTCTCTTACGGTGACGTATTAGGCGCTGGTGAAGGCTGGGCTAAGTCAATATTGTTTAACGATATGGCACGCGATCAGTTCCAAAGCTTCTTCCATCGTGAAGATACCTTTAGCTTAGGTGTATGTAACGGTTGTCAGATGCTATCAACATTAAAAGAGTTGATTCCAGGTACTGAACATTGGCCGCGCTTTGTAACTAATAAGTCAGAGCGTTTTGAAGCACGCTTTAGTCTGGTTGAAATTCAAGAAAACCCATCGGTGTTCTTTAATGGGATGGCAGGTTCACATATGCCAATTGCAGTTTCTCATGGTGAAGGTCATGCAGAATTTGCAAACGATGCGGCAACTAAGGCTGCACTTGCAAGCGGCACCGTAGCGGTTAAGTTTGTTGATAACTACGGTAATCCAACAACACAGTACCCAGCAAACCCGAATGGTTCACCTGAGGGGATCACGGGTATTACATCAACAGATGGTCGTGCAACTGTAATGATGCCACACCCTGAACGTGTATTCCGTGCGGTTGCTAACTCTTGGCACCCAGATGAGTGGGTTGAGGATAGCCCATGGATGCGTATGTTTAGAAATGCGCGTAAAAATGTAGGTTAATATACACGCTAGATTCATGATCTAGATGTAAGATAAAAAGGCTGCCTTGTGCAGCCTTTTTTGTTTAGACTGTTCAAGGTTCAAGGTTCAAGGTTCAAGGTTCAAGGTTCAAATTAAGGATAGTATGATCAAACGCATCGCATGGGGAATCGTGTTTTTATTTCTGAGTGTTCTAACACTGGGTTATGTATTTCGTATGCCTATAACTCAATGGGCTATAGCGCCATCTTTGAGCCAATCTGGCGTTGAATTACATTGTTTAGATTGGTCACTAAATGCAAATATTAGCTTAAACGTAAACCGGTTATGTTTGACTTACCAAGGCCATCAAATTGAGCTTGGTAGCATTGTGGCTGATACAAAAAAAATAACTGTTGGCCGCGCTAATCTTCGTTTAAATGATAGCGAGAGTGTCTCAGCAAGTAATAATTCCTTCAAAAAGCTGGCACTTAGTTTACCCAAAGAGCGGCCGAAAATTGATATCAAAAGATTGTTAATTACCCACCCACAACTTCATGATGAACTGGTAGTTAGCATTGGTGAAGAGAAGCTAAATACATTTGTGATTTCAGGTGATGCAATCGCAGAGGTAACAGTCAGCAATCATAAAATTACTGGTCACTTTAAGTTAGCTGATGGATTACTAACAAAGATAAAGCCGATACCCGCGCTTTCATTAAACAGTGGGCATGAGTTCACCTTTGATGGGTTATCCGTTGATATAAAATCAAACATAGATGCTGAGTTTACACAGCAATTTAGTAAATGCCCAGTAACGCTAAAGGCTTTTGGTGATATGAATATTTACTATCACTTTAACGATAAAAAAGCCTTGTTAAATACACAGCAATTAACCAGCTTGGTAACGTTTGATAGTGATTGTTTGACGCTTATAAGCAATCAATCACAGCGTGAATTTGTAGCCAAGCAGCTGCCGTTAAAATGGCAATTGATGCTCAGTGATACGGTAAAGTTTGAAAACGGACAACTTGTTATACCGTCAATGCTATTAAACACTAAAAATAGTGAAACGAAGCTGAGCCTGAAAAACCTAGCAATTAATGTTCAGCAGCCGTTAGAGTATGCCAAAGGCAATATTAAGTTATTGTTTATCAGCGAAGGTATTGAGCATATAGAAATAGATGCAGCTTTAAATAACTTGGCTGTGAATGGCAACTACCAATTAAACGTCGATGAGCTGCCTGGTTTTTTACCTGTATCAGCTAAAAAGGTAGCAAGCACAGGTCAATTTAAAATAGCGGATGTTTTACAACATAAAAAAAATGCGAAAATAACCAGCGAGATTGCTTTTGCTGAGCTTAGTTTTGATAAATTAACAGTAAAGGGCTACAAGGCACAGTTTACGACTGAGATTGACGATAAACAAAATATCAACGCAAGCTTGGATAGCCATTTACGCTCAGTGGCTTATGAGCAATACCAAGTGCGTGGTGTAAATAATCAATTATCAGCATCTTCTAGTTTGGCTGTTGGCGAATTATTTGTCGATTTAAACAGTGAAACTAAACTTACCCAACTTAACAGTGACTTTTTAAACCTAAGTAATATTCGCATAAGCTCTAAAGGCCTGCAAAGTCGGGCGCTTCAAGCCTCACATCATGTATTTATTGATGGTATTGAGTTGGTAGCCAGTCACCACATATCTGCTGTGGAACATCCATTTGAGATAACAGTTGCAGATCAAGCTGTGACTAAATTTAACCCTGTTTTACAGCAGTTTGAACCATTAGCCACGCTGACCGATGGTAGCTTTAATGGGGTTGTTCGCGGAGATGTTAATTTACAGCAGGCTGATTTTGCATTTCAAGTCGAACAGGTAAGTGGCTTATACAACGATTATTTAGCTAAGCATTTTAGCAGTCGCTTAACGGGTTCTTATGATTCAGGGCAGCTTAATGTGGCTCCTACTACATTTGAATTAAATGAGTTACGAGCAGGTGCTGTTGTGAGTAACATTGTCGGTAATTTTAGTGTTGAGAACTCTATTGCTCGCGCTGAAAAAATAACTGCTGATGTACTTGGTGGTCGTTTTGCTTTGGATAGCTACAAAGTGACGGAAAAAGCGCAGCAGTCTTTGGTCACATTTGAAAATATTGATGCGAGTAAACTTATTACCTTAGATGATAAATCAGGCATTACACTAACTGGTCGAGTGAATGGCCGCTTACCCGTTTACTTTGATCAACAAGGTATTTCGGTAAAATCTGGTGAATTATCTAACCAAGGAACAGGTAAACTAGTTATTACTGACAATGCAGCTTTTGATGCAGTTAAAGCTCAGCAACAAGAACTGGACCCGATTTTAAGCTTGTTGGAAGATTTAGACATTCAGAGCTTAAACAGTAGTGTTGACTTAAAGCCTGACGGTTGGCTTTATTTAGGTGTAAACTTAAAGGGATACAATAAGGAACAGGCGCAGCAAGTTAACTTTAATTACAACCATGAAGAAAATGTTTTTACACTCTTAAGAGCATTGCGCTTAAGTGATGAAATTACTCAAAAAGTTGAACAAGAGTATTCAACAAAAGGAACTAAAAATGACTAAATGGCTGATAATACTTACAGCACTGGGGTTGCTTAGTGCATGTACGCACCGCGTTGAAGTGGCAGCGAAAGAGCCTATCACCATTAATTTAAATGTGAAGGTTGATCATGAAATTCGCGTAAAAGTTGATAAAGAGCTAGATGACTTATTTAGCGATGACAGTGAGTTATTCTAAGGAGCAATTATGAGTTTATTAAAAAATAAAAAGTTAAACGTGATCACACTTTTAAGTGCCGCTTTATTGTCATTTTCTGCTTGGGCAATCAGTTTAGATGATGCTAAAAACCAAGGGCTTGTGGGTGAAGATAGCTCAGGTTATTTAGGTTTGGTTGTACAAAATGCAGAGGCTAAAGCGGTTGTTGATGAAATTAACGCAAAGCGCAAAGCACAATATTTAAAACTTGCGAAAAAGAACAACTTGTCACTTGCTCAAGTAGAAGCACTAGCGGCGGCAAAAACCATTGAAAAAACCCAAGCAGGGCATTTCGTTGAAGTTAATGGTGAGTGGGTTAAAAAATAACTCTGCGCATTATTAAAAACCAAAAACCGAGCTTATGCGCTCGGTTTTTTGCAATTTTCAAGTAGCTGCTGCCAAAAGTGAACTCCTTTACGGCGAGCTAAGTTGATATTGTGTTCAGGAATTGACTCCGGCTCGTTGTATTCATCTAGTGCCGCGCTCATACTTGCCTCACGTATTAAGTGTAAAGTAGGAAAAGGCGAGCGATTAGTATAATTTGCAGCGTCATCTTCATCACTATCAGCAAAAACATAGTCAGGATGAAAGTTTGCAATTTGGTACTTCCCCTCAAAACCTTGTGCAACTAATAGCGCATTGGCTAAGTCAACAAGGTCTAAAAAATCTTCAAAATCAGTAAAGCCATTATCAAATATTAACAAAGTTGTTTCACGCTGAGGATCACGGTCAAGCTGGGTACATTGTTCAAGCATATCCATAACAGCATCATCAATTTTTGAGGTGTTACTAATGGTGTAGTGAATGCAGTTATTTTCAACTTCTTTACGGGCAAATGGACAAAAATTGTATTTTACAATCACAGCGCTTACCCATTCACGGGTTTGAGATATAGCTAAGTTGGTCACGATTTTGGCTCTAAATAAGGAGTTATAATGGCAAGCGTTTTGGCAATAGCGCCTTGGTTTTTAGCAACACACTGAGCTGCTTTACTGCCAAGAATATCACACGCTTTGGTGTTTTTAATTAAGCGAAGCAATGCAAGCGCCAGTTCGTCAGTATTTTCAACCACATGGGCGCCTTTGAGTTTAATCAGTTCAGGGTAAACATGGTCAAAGTTGTAGGTATGAGGGCCGGTAAGTATACCCACTGAAAAAGCTGCCGACTCTAATGGGTTATGGCCACCACGACGAATTAAGCTGCCACCGATAAAGCTAATATTAGCGGCACCATATAGATATTGTAATTCACCTAATGTGTCGGCTAACACAACTTGTTCATTGTTATAATTTTTTTGACTGCGACGACTAAAGCTAAGATTAGAGTGAGTCAGTAGCTCTGCAACTTTATCAAACTGTTCGGGATGACGTGGCGCAATGATCAGCAAAGCGTCAGGGTGTGCTTCTAGTAGTTGTTGGTGGGCTACTAAAATAAACTCATGCTCTATAGGGTGTGTAGAACCTGCGACCCATATAAAGCGTTCTGCTTTTTTATAATATTGCTTTAAAGAGGCTACTTTATCGAGTTGTGCAGTGGTTGGGGTAATATCAAATTTTATTGATCCCGTTACATGGCTTTTTTCAGCAGGTAGCCCTAATTCAATAAAGCGATTTGCATCGGTTTTGTCGTGACTTGCAAGTGCGGTAATTGATTGCATGATACTGCGAGTTAGCTGGGCCACTTTTTCGTAGCCTTGCTGAGACTTTTCAGATAGTCGTGCATTAACTACCAATACAGGTATATTTTGTTTGTGCGCATTAGCCATTAAGTTCGGCCATAGTTCAGTTTCTAAAATACAGAGTAATTGCGGTTTTACTCGTTTTAAAAAGCGAGTGGTGGCCATTGGAAAATCAATGGGTAAATAACTAACAGCAACGCTGTTTTTAAATTGTGCGCTAACTTGCTCTCGTCCTGTTGGAGTATTGCAGGTAATTAAAATATTTAACTGCGGTTGTTCATGTTGTAGGGCTTTAATTAAAGGGGTTGCAGCTAACACCTCGCCCACAGAAGCACAATGAAATACAGCTGGTTTGTTGTTTGAAAATAAAGCGCGGCTTATGAAGCCAAAACGTTCCTTAAAGTGAGCGCGATATCCTGCGTTTTTTTTACCTCTTAGTACATATAAGTAAAATACAATCAGTGGGCTAATAATAATTAATGCGAGTGAATAAAAAATGCGTGCCATACTGTTGCTTTGTATAAATGAAAGTGGCGCTAGTTTAGCGTGAAATCGTTTTTATCTAAATACACAAATATAAAATAGCAACTTGAAAAAGGTAACAACGATAAAAACCTTCTTTATCTGAATAATAACTTTCTACCCGTACTTTAATTTAGTTATATAGAGGTGATTTGGCTATAAAATTATGGAATAATGAAATTAATTTTTCCTGCCATTTCAGTTCCAAGAGGAATATCTCATGTCAATTATAGATTCAGTGGCAACTAGCTACCTAGAAAGTTTAAATCGTCACCAAGTATTGTTCGAAACCATGGAGGCGTATCATCAAGAGGTAATGCAGTTGTTAGAAGCATGTCATAGTGCTTTACAGGCTGGTGGTAAGGTTGTTTGGTTTGGTAATGGCGGCAGTGCGGCTGATGCTCAGCATTTGGCTGCAGAGTTTGTGGTACGTTATAAGTTAGAGCGAGGACCGTTAGCGTCTATTGCTCTAACCACAGACACCTCTATTTTAACAGCGCATAGTAATGACTATCATTTTGACACAGTATTTGAACGCCAAGTACAGGCGCTATGTAAACCTGAAGATATTGTAATTGGCTTAACCACATCGGGCACCAGTAATAATATTAATTTAGCGTTAGAAGCCGCTAATAAAATAGGAGCATTCACTGTTGCATTTACAGGTCGCGATGGGGGGAAAGTAAAAGACATCGCCAAGTTACCTATTATTATTAAAAATGATGAAACAGCCCGTATCCAAGAGGCGCATATGTTTATCGGCCATTGGTTGTGTGAAGCCATGGATATGGTTGTTGCGGAGCAGCAGTAATGGATTTATCGCTATTAAAAAACTTATCAGCAGCGCGTATTTTAGTGGTTGGTGACGTTATGCTAGACCGCTACTGGTATGGTGATTCTGGCCGTATTTCGCCGGAGGCACCAGTACCCGTTGTAAAAGTCAGTAAATTTGAAGACAAAGCCGGTGGTGCCGCCAATGTGGCTAAAAATATAGCCCGACTAGATGGCAAAGTGGGTTTACTTGGCCTAATTGGCGAGGATGAAAGCGGACAAATTTTAGAAAACATTCTAGAGGGTGAAAAAATAAATTCACAGCTTGTGAGTGTATGCGATTTGCCGACTATTTCTAAAATGCGGGTGATCAGTCGTCATCAACAAGTTGTGCGTTTAGATTTAGAAGAGGCTTTTAATGAGTCTCATAGCCAGTTGTTATTAAATCGATTAGAGCTGGTGCTGAGTGATTACGACTTTATTGTATTTTCTGATTACAACAAGGGCTCACTCGCGCTAATCCAAAAAATGATTTCGGTTGCTAAAGATGCAGGTAAAACCGTGCTTGTTGACCCTAAATCATCTGATTTAGAGTTGTACCGTGGAGCTGATTACATAACCCCTAATTTAAATGAGTTTAAATTAGCGGGTGGTCAGGTTGGTTCAGAAGAGTTGCTTGCTAGCAGCGCGCGTACCCTGATTAGTGATGCGGGTATTAACGCCATGCTACTAACACGCTCAGAACAAGGTATGTCGCTAATTGATGCAACGCAAAAGCATGACTTTGCAGCGCAACAACTCGAAGTAAGTGATGTAACCGGTGCGGGCGATACTGTTATTGCTACATTAGCTGTAATGCTAGGTGCGGGTATGACCGCCAAAGATGCAGTCGAAATTGCAAACTTAGCAGCCGGTATTGCAGTAAGTAAATTGGGAGCGGCTACCGTTTCTCCTGAAGAGTTGAGCCGCAAGTTAGGCCAATACTTACAAGCCACTGGCGAGCATTATCAAACCCCATTTGATGATGTATTACAGCATATTGAATTTGCAAAGCAAAATGGTGAAACCATTGTATTTACTAATGGTTGTTTTGATATTTTGCATGCAGGCCATGTGCGCTATTTAGCACAAGCTAAAGCGCGAGGTGATAGATTAGTGGTTGGTTTAAATAACGATGAATCCATTGCCCGTTTAAAAGGTCCTGAGCGCCCAATTAACCCATTAGACGAGCGTGCTATGGTGCTAAGTGCGCTTGCCTCTGTTGATTGGGTTATTCCGTTTGGCAGTGAGGATGAAAATGACACACCGGCAAAGTTAATTGAACAAATTAGCCCAGATATTCTTGTTAAAGGTGGTGATTACACCGTTGAGCAAATTGCTGGTGCCGAGCATGTGTTGCGTCATGGCGGAAAAGTAGAAGTGCTTGAGTTTTTAGATGGTTGCTCTACATCAAAAGTGATTAGCAAAATTAAAAGCTAGCTAGTTAGTGAAATAAAAAAGGGGATAAACTTTGGTTTATCCCCTTTTTTAATGCTTGCAAAACTAAAAGTTATATTCGAACTTTGCAAATGCAGACGTATCGTTTTCTGCTCCATCGTTATTAGAGGCAAGTCCACCAAGGGTCAAGCGCCCCCCCATGGCAAGCATTCTGTAACGTACTTCAAGCTGTTTAGAGCTAAATGCTGTTTTGGTAATCGAGTTACCTAAATCAGGGTTATTTGGGTAACGGTCACGGTTGTCGCTGTTGTAGTCAATATCACGTAATTTTACTTGCCAGTCAGTTCCGCTTGAGAGTTGCCCAAGTACGGTTAACACTAGCGATTGTGAATCATTATCATAGGTAGAGCCGATAGGGCGACCATGGTAACGATACCCTGAATTATAAATACTGTGCTCATAGAAGCAGTTTTCAGTTGCTGATGTGGCAGAACACGCTACGCCGGTATCAGTGTATTCTAGGTTAAATAAAATATTCTGATTATAAATGCGAGTCGTGGTTTGTATTCCACCAAGATAGCCTCTGTCTACTGGCTTAATGCCGCCACTGGTATCTTCACCAATCGTGCTTGCATATACCGCATAAGGTTGATCAAACAAAGTGTCAGACCAACGAATATCAAAGCCCGCGAGTTGATTCCCCAAGCGAGTTATAAGCTCACCATCACAATCATTGGTACCATCAACACATTCACCTCCGCCGGTTATTAAATCAAAAAAGTCGCCTGCTGAACTGGGTTGTCCCTTGCCAGCCCATTGTGCTGACCAACTAAAGCCAATTTCTAATTGTTGAATTGGACGAAGATTTAAACGAGTACTCCATAATAATGCATCAGGTACAACTCGGGTTGATTCAAGCTTAGCCATTTGTGCTGTAAAGCTCCACTGACCAATCCAGCTAAGCCAAGGCGTTTCGAACGCGCTACTTTGTTCTCGGCTGAGGCTTATTGCGGGAAGTGGCTTTGAATTACCAGACATAATTAAGCTGTTATCAACACCTGGGCCCCAAAATTGCTCAACGGCACCTGCTCTTACAATCCAATTACCCATACGATAAGCTAAATAGCTGTCATCTAAAGAGGTATCATTACAGTCTGTTAGCACTTGCTCATTTTTGGCTATATCGTCAGTTGTTTTGCCATTGACTAAACAGTTTTTGCCATCACTGCGATGATTAAGCGCAACTTTAGCCGCAAAGTTATGTCCTAGATAAGCATAAGCTGCTGTTAATTCAGACTCTTGAGTATTTGTTGCCCCAAAGCTAGTAACGGCTAATGGATCTGAGTTGGCGGAAGCTGAAAGTTGTACACTATGAGAACCACTATTTTCTGACTTATAACGATGTTTCACACGCAATAACGCATCCTGCAGGCGAGGAGGTAATTGTTCTAACGTCGTATTATTTACATCATTAATAAAGCTTTTCCACATTAATGGATACGTTGTTACTGGCGCTAAAATAATGCCAGCATCGGCAAGCTGTTGTATATCAGCTCTAAGACCATAGTCATCAGGCTTTACCCAGGGTTCAGCATTCACGGTTGTGGTTACGGCACAAAAAAGCGAAGAAAGTATAAAAATTTTGTTTCGCAAAGCTCAGATCCTTGTGATTTATATTGCGGCTAAGTCTAGCAATCTACGCCCTTTATTGCAGTAATTAAATCAACTCATTAAACAAAGATTAGCTAAAAAATATTACTCCGGAACAGATTAAAACACTGTAGCTCTATCGTAAAAAAGATGGCGTTGATATACTCGCTGCAAAGGAAAAGCAGAGATAGTAATGAGCAACAAACGACTTTTATTTATTCCCGTGTCATCGCCAGAAGGTATTGGTGAATATATGCGCTCGTTACAGCTAGCTCAAACCTTAAAGGCTGAGTATGGCAAGCAGTTAGATATTCATTTTATTTTAAATAAACATACGGCTTATGCTAAAAACTGCCCATTCCCTACCTTATTGTTAAATCAATCGGCAACAAAAGAAAATACGCACGTATGTCAGTTTATTAAGCAATACAAACCAGATGCGGTGCTATTTGATTGTGCAGGACGCGCTGAGCAAATGAAAGCTGCAAAAAAAGTGGGTGCTAAAGTTGTTTTTATTTCACAGCATGCAAAAAAGCGAGCAAAAGGTTTAAAGCTTAATAGAGCGGGCCTTATTGATACTCATTGGGTGGTTCAGCCTGATTACTGTATCGACCCTCTTTCATGGTATGAAAAACTAAAGCTCAATATGGTGCCATTGGCATACCCTAAAAATGTAGGGCCATTTACTGTTTTTGCTTCAGAGCAACAAAAAAGTGATGTACTGACACGTTATAACTTACAAGAAAAAGAATTTTTTATTGTTAACGCGGGCTCTGGTGGGCATACAGTTAATGGCGTGAATTGCGCAGATTTATATTTTCAAGCAGGGCTTATTATTGCTAAGCAAACAGGCTTGAAAGGTGTTGTGGTATTTGGTCCTAATTACACTAAGTCGTTACCTAAAAGCGATGAGTTAATTTGTTTGCCAAGCCAAGAGGGGAGTGAATTTTTAGCCTTACTAAGTCAGGCTAAGGTGGCATTATTAAGCGCGGGCGATACTTTACTTCAAGCCATTGCTTTACAAACTCCAACGATAGCATGTGCTATTTCAAAAGATCAAAATGAGCGAGTTGTTCGTTGTGCGAGTACCGGTGTTGTTAAAGAGGCTAAGCTTGATATTTTAAATATTACCCAAAAAATAAAAGAGCTACTTTTTGAGCCAAATTATAATAATACAGTTAGCCAATACGAGTCGCTAGAAAATGTGCATAGCTTTGATGTTATAACCAAAGGAGTACAAGCGTTGTTAACAGGAAGTAAGCTATGAATATTGTTATTGTAATTGACTCCCTCGTTGGTGGTGGCGCTGAAAAAGTAATGCTTACTTTGGCGCAGGAAATGGTATCAAAAGCCCACAATGTGACTATTTTGTCATTGGCGCAAAATATTGAATATGACATTCCAAACACCTTATCTGTTGAAAGTTTATTTTCAGGTCGAGCAACAAAAGTTGATCGATTTTGGCAGATAAAAAAGAATGTTAAAGTATTAGAGACATGGTTTGAGCAAAAGTTACTTCAACTTGGTTCTATTGATTTAGTACTTTCTAATTTAGATCGTAGTAATAACTTATTAGCAAAAAGTAAAATAGAAAATATCCATTTTGTTGTTCATAACTCAGTTAATGCAGAGCTCTCTAGACAAAAAAAACTAGGTCCACTTTCATATATATATCTTAAAAAAAGCAAACAAAATTTAAATGGGAAGTCTTTGATCTGTGTTTCCAAAGGAGTTGAAGAAGAAATAAAGCAAGGCAACTTAATTAGTCCAAGTGCTATAACGACTATTTATAACCCATTCAACTTTAAAGAAATTTATGAGCAAGCTAATGAATCAAATATTAATATACCAGATACACCTTACTTGATTCATGTGGGGCGTTTAGCTAAACAAAAACGCCATGATATTTTATTTTCTGCATTTGCCAAATTAGATAAAAAATATAAATTGGTATTGTTATGTAACAAAAAAGAAAAGGCATTAAAGTTGGCTAAAGAATATGGTATCGAAAGTCGGCTTATTGTTCCGGGGTTTGTACAAAACCCATACAACTGGATAAATCAGGCGAAAGCTTTATTGTTAAGCTCAGACTTTGAAGGCTTTGGTAATGTGTTAGTCGAGGCTTTGGCTGTAGGAACACCAGTTGTCAGTACTGAGTGTCCTCATGGTCCAAGTGAAATACTTACAGGTGAGTTAAGCAAATATTTAGTACCAATAGGTCAAAGCGAAGAGCTTGCACTGGCAGTTAAGCAAGTGCTCGCAGATAACCCAAATGTAGGCAAAGCAGCTATTTTAGAAAAAGTGTGTGCCGATAGGGTAACAGAGCAATACTTAGCATTAGCAAACTAGTTTTTATTAGTTAACCCGTCACGATAGTGTTTATCTAAACGCTGCCAATCGTTTTGCTGCCAATGAAAGTTGCTATTGCGGCTTTGCTCTTTTAAAAAGGAGCGCTGTAAGCGAGACATGTTGCTTTGTTGCCATTTTTTATGGGGCACTTTTATTTCGCCACGGTCAAAGTCGATAATGTAAACATCACCAGAGTCATCAAATAAAATATTATTAATATTTAAATCAGCGTGATACACCCCTTTACTATGAAATTGGGCAATAGTTTGCGCTATTTTTTTTACCTCAGCTTCACTCAATGTGCGTTCAATTAGTATATCTAATATACTTTTAGCGTCGCTTACCGCTTCAGTAATAATATCACCTCGGTAAATAAAGCCATGTCGGCTCACTTTAGCTGCAATAGGCTTTGGTACATTTAAGCCTAACTCTATTAATCGAGTCATTAAGCTAAATTCTTGATAAACACGGGTATGCTCAAGTCCGAAGTATAAATATTGATCGCTGAGTAGTTTTCCTATTAGGCCGCCACGCCAATAATGGCGCAATACAGCTGTTAAATCTGCGTGTTTAAAAAACCAAGCAGTTGCACGCCCCTTTTTAGCGCCGACAATTTTTTGCTGTTGTTGCCAGAAATTGGGCTCAAACCAATCTAACTCTATTTCGGTGCTATATTGAGGATGGCTTAAAATGACATGGTTATTTTTGACGTGTTGATTAAACATAGCTCATAGGATTCGCTTAAATATGTGCACATATTAACGTGTTTTCAGGCTAAGGATAAGTACTTGCAATGACGCGATTATAATTTAAGATCGGGTTTTATTATTTTACCTCCAAGGAAACGTGTGACTTCAGCGCCTACTTACACATCTATTTGTATTTTACGTCTTTCTGCCATTGGTGATGTATGCCATGCAGTGAGTGCAGTACAAGCAATTCAAAAAGCGCATCCAAATGCTAAAATTACATGGGTGATAGGGAAGGTCGAGGCGATGCTGTTAGCAGATTTGCCTGGCGTTGAGCTTGTTGTATTTGATAAAAAACAAGGAAAAACGGCACTGAAACAGTTAAAGCAAACCTTCAAAGGGCAGTGTTTTGACGTACTACTTAATATGCAAGTGGCTTTAAGAGCTGGTTTTGTCGCTCGCTGTATTCCTGCCAAAGTTAAAATTGGTTTTGACTGGGCTCGTTCAAAAGAGCTGCATAGTTTATTTATTAATAAACGCATTAAAGCCCAATCTCAGGCGCATGTTTTAGAGGGATTTAAAGGCTTTGCTCAAACAATTGGTGTTGATGATTATGTCCCTGTTTGGAATATGCCCTATACCGACAAAGATCAAGCTAAAGCTGATGAGCTGTTAGGTGACGACTATTTATCAAATAAGTTATTTGTTATTTCGCCAGCGGCAAGTAAAGCACAGCGTAACTGGTTAGCCGAACGCTATGCCGTGCTTGCTGATTATGCCAATGCGCAAGGTTTTAAAGTAGTGCTAACCGGTGGGCCTACTGAACTTGAAATTAATTTAGCAAATAGCATCATTAAATACAGTGATTCACCCATTCTGAACTTGGTGGGTAAAACAAAACTCAAAGAATTATTGTGCGTACTTAAGCGTGCGGGTTTAGTACTTGCGCCCGATACAGGCCCAGCCCATATGGCGGTTACTGTTGGCACGCCTGTTATTGGTCTATATGCGCATTCAAACCCAGCGCGAACGGGGCCTTATTTATACCAAGATTACGTGGTTGAGGTTTATCACCAAAACTTATTAAAGCAAACAGGTAAAACCGCCGAGCAATTGCCTTGGGGTACTCGGGTTAAAGGCGATGATTTAATGAGTCAAATAACCACGGATACAGTAAAAGAAATGTTTGACCATGTTGTTAATAAAGAGTCGTTATTATGAATGATAAACACATAAATAAGGCGCTTTTTTTAGACCGTGATGGTGTAGTAAATGTTGATCATGGCTATGTATTTAAAAGCGAAGAGTTTGAATTTATAGATGGTGTGTTTTCAACGTGTAAAGCATTTTATGACGCGGGCTACAAAATAATTGTTGTAACGAACCAATCAGGGATTGGTCGAGGTTATTACTCAGAAGCCGATTTTTTTGCCCTTAACATATGGATGAAAGCGCAGTTTAGTCATCATCAAATTGAAATTACTGATGTTTATTTTTGTCCTCATCATCCTGAAAATGCATTACCAGCGTATTTAACAGATTGCGATTGCAGAAAGCCAGCGCCTGGTATGTTACTTCAAGGAATGAAAGATCATCATATCGACCCTGCACTGAGTGTGATGGTGGGGGACAAACGAGGTGATATGCAAGCTGCTATAAGCGCCAATATACGCACTAAAGTATTGGTACGTTCGGGGCAAACAGTTGATGAGCAAGCCGTAAAGTCTGCTGACTATGTTTGTGACTCAATCAAGGAACTTCCTGTTTTGCTTGCTGATCTCATTTAATATATATCTCATGCCTGTAAACTGGCAGCTTTTCCTGCCAATTAGCTAATTTGCGACGAATGACAAACAGTGCAATTTGGTGCTTAAACTTTTACAATACCCGCATTATAAATAGCAGCAACGCGTCTGCTGTTTAACCCGTTCAACCAAATGGAGATCACAGATGAGAGCATCTGCTTTTTTTAGCCAATTACAACAGCAAATCGAAGACGTTAAAGCTGAAGGTTTGTACAAAAATGAACGTGTTATCACTTCACAGCAGCAAGCTCAAATTGAAGTGGCATCAGGTGATAAAGTTATTAATTTTTGTGCTAACAACTACTTAGGTTTAGCTAACAGCCCAGAGCTAATTGCAGCTGCACAAAAAGGTTTAGATGACCATGGTTTCGGTGTGGCATCTGTGCGTTTCATTTGTGGCACACAAGATATTCATAAGACGCTTGAGAAAAAAATCAGTCAATTTTTAGAGACTGAGGACACCATTTTGTATTCATCATGTTTTGATGCGAATACAGGCTTGTTTGAAACTATTTTAGGTGCAGACGATGCGATTATTTCTGATTCATTAAACCATGCTTCTATTATTGATGGTGTTCGTTTATGTAAAGCAAAGCGTTTCCGTTATGCAAATAACGATATGGCAGATTTAGAAAAGCAATTAATTGCAGCCGATGAAGCCGGTGCTAAAACTAAACTAATTGCTACTGATGGCGTGTTCTCAATGGATGGCGTTATTTGTAATTTAGAAGCAGTGTGTGATTTAGCCGACAAATACGACGCACTCGTTATGGTTGATGACTCACATGCCGTTGGTTTTGTTGGCGAAAACGGTAAAGGTACACCTGAGTACTGTAATGTACTCGACCGTGTCGATATTATTACTGGCACCTTAGGTAAAGCGCTTGGTGGAGCTTCTGGTGGTTATACCTCAGGTAAAAAAGAAATTGTTGAGTGGCTTCGTCAGCGTTCTCGTCCTTACTTATTCTCAAATTCATTAGCGCCTTCAATTGTAACAGCGTCAATCAAAGTACTAGAAATGCTTGAAAATGGCGGTGAGCTTCGCGCTAAGCTATGGTCAAACGCTAAATACTTCCGCGAGCAAATGGAAACGGCAGGTTTTACCTGTGCAGGTAAAGATCATGCGATTATTCCAGTGATGCTAGGAGATGCCAAAGTAGCGTCACTTATGGCTGATAAGCTTTTGGCCGAAGGGATTTATGTAACTGGGTTCTCATTCCCTGTTGTACCAAAAGGTCAGGCGCGTATTCGTACCCAAATTTCTGCAGCGCACAGCAAGGAACAGCTTGATACAGCCATTGCAGCATTTACCCGTATTGGTAAAGAGATTGGTGTTATTTAATTTTCTTGTTAAATCGCGGTTATAGTCGCGATTTTTTAATTGAGTGTGGATTATGAAAGCATTATCAAAGTTAAAAGCAGAACCGGGCATTTGGATGACAGATGCGCCAAAGCCTGAAGTAGGCCATAACGATCTGTTAATTAAGATACGTAAAACGGCTATTTGTGGCACCGATGTTCACATTTATAAGTGGGATGAGTGGGCACAAAACACCATTCCTACGCCTATGGTGGTTGGCCACGAATATGTGGGTGAAGTAATTGACATGGGCCAAGAAGTTCGCGGTTTCGAAGTTGGCGACCGTGTATCAGGTGAAGGTCATATAACCTGTGGTCATTGTCGTAACTGTCGTGCTGGACGCGTTCATTTATGCCGAAATACAACCGGTGTGGGCGTTAACCGCGAAGGTGCATTTGCTGAGTACCTAGTGATCCCAGCATTTAATGCGTTTAAAATCCCAGATAATATTAGCGATGAACTGGCCTCTATTTTTGACCCGTTTGGTAATGCAGTACATACCGCTTTATCGTTTGATTTAGTGGGTGAAGATGTATTAATCACTGGTGCAGGCCCTATTGGTATTATGGCTGCAGCTGTAGCTAAACATGTAGGTGCACGTTATGTGGTTATCACCGACGTAAATGAATACCGCCTAGACTTAGCGCGTAAAATGGGCGCAACGCGTGCTGTAAACGTTGCAAATGAAAAGCTTGAAGATGTAGCTAAAGATCTAGGTATGACCGAAGGCTTTGATATTGGCTTAGAGATGTCAGGTGTTCCGAGTGCATTTAATGCCATGCTAAATAACATGAATCATGGCGGCAAAATTGCCATGTTAGGTATTCCACCTTCAGATATGGCGGTCGATTGGAATCAAGTAATTTTTAAAGGCTTAGTGATCAAAGGTATTTACGGTCGTGAGATGTTTGAAACTTGGTACAAAATGGCTAGCTTGATTCAATCAGGGCTTGATTTAAAACCAATCATTACTCATCAGTATTCAATTGATGACTTCCAAGCTGGCTTTGATATGATGATTTCAGGCCAATCGGGTAAAGTAATTCTTAACTGGGATTAATTATCCCCTTGTTAAGAGAATTAAAGGCGGCATTTGTCGCCTTTTTTGTAATTATAAGAGAGCACTATGGCATTTAAACATATATCAATCGCACAAACCCTCGAACTACTAGACAAAGAAGATGTGGTGATTGCTGATATTCGCGATCCTAATTCGTATCAGACAGGGCACATTCCTGGCTCTGAAGCGCTTTCAAATGCAAATATCGCCCAATTTATGATGGAAAAAGAGTTTGACCAGCCGATTATTATTGTTTGTTATCACGGCATGAGCTCACAGGGTGCAGCAAGTTACTTAGTAGAGCAAGGCTTTGAAGATGTTTACAGCATGGATGGCGGTTTTACTGCGTGGGAAGCCGCTTACAAGGATAAAGTAGCACGATGATAGAGCTAGGCAGTCTAACTAACCCCCGTGCTGCACAGGGCTTTATAGATTACCTAAAAAGCCAAGGGCTTACAGGGCAAATTCGTACTGAGGATGGTCATACGCTTGTTATTAGTGTGGCACCTGAAGACTTCCATGCAGTGCAGCCTTTATGGAACGAATTTGCTAAAAACCCTAATCATGAGCGTTACCAACAAGCATCATGGCAAGTAGGTACTACGCAGTCACCGTTAAAGTATCAAGGGCAGTCACTTAATTTAGTCGCTCGTTTTAAAGCCTTAAGCTGGCTTAATCAAGGTGTTAGTATTCTCAGCATTGTTGTTTATATTGCCTTTTTATTTGGTGCGTTTGAGCCTATTTATATGGCGTTGCAGTTCAATCCTGCGTCACCACTTACCTGGTTAACACCTGCTGTTGTGCATTTTAGCGCTATGCATATTGTGTTTAACTTAATCTGGTGGGTATCACTGGGTGACAACATTGAAAAGCAATGTGGTAAGTCGAGTTTAATCGGGCTGTTTTTAGTTACTGCTTTAATAAGTAATTGGGCACAGTACTTAATGGTCGGTCCTAACTTTGGTGGGCTTAGCGGTGTTGTATATGGGTTGTTAGGCTTTTGTTGGATTTACAGCGCACTTAATCCTAAACAGCCTGCACTGGTTACAACCGCAATTGTTGGTTTTATGCTGGTATGGTTAGTACTTGGTTTTGCAGATGTATTATTTGTTGGAATGGCTAATTGGGCACACTTAGGTGGGCTTGTTAGCGGTATGGCTTTTGCCTATACCGCTCAGCTTTTTAAAACAAAAAGCGCCTAATGATATAAATATTTAGTAAATAACAGGTCTCGGATTATTTCTTGGCCTGTTTCTTCCTTAAGTAAGCTTTTTAGTTTTTCTGCGCTTTTAAGGCGAATTTGCTCACGCCCTGTTAAAGACTTTATTTTGTTTTCAGGCTCTTTTGATAATATCTCTACTAGCGCATCACGTAACAGCGGGGTGTGGTGTTCTACAATGGCAATATCGGATGTTTTGTTTAGCATTAAATCTACCGTGACGCGAACGTAACCCATTTTTTTACTTGATGGACCAATGTAATTTGTAATAATGTCTGGCTCAAACCCAAAATAACCCACAGTAGACTCAGCACGTGCTGATAAGCTAGTTAGGCTGACTAAAAGAATAAAAAGGCCTGTAAATACTGTTTTTTTCATTTCAAAAGCGTTTCCGTAAACTGGTTACAAATAGTTTATACTTATTAGTAAATAAGATACAGCAAGATGCTGTTATTTGTTGTGTTTGTAAAAGTACTCTGGATTCAAGTTTGGGATAGGCAATAGCGAGAGTCAAATGCTGATTAGCTTTTTATGACACAGGATGTGCTTGGTATTGAGTAAATCGCGCTTTTTCAAATTCGTTGGCAATGTTATGATCTCTCTGATTTTTTTCAAGTAGAGTTATTGTGATTACTTTTCCTCTTTCTTTATCTGCTGATTGGCAGAGTACCGCTCAAGTCACTGGCTTATCTAACGCTGAGAAAGAGTGGTTATTTGAACCGCATTCTTTAACGGCTAAATTAAAAAGTCAGTCTCAGCGTTTTGCTGTAAAAGTGTTGAGTGAGCAAAAAGTAGACCTTTCTCAATCACAGCAAACGCTATTAAGTAAGCAGGTAAGTACAGTACTTAACCGTGAAGTGTTACTGTTGTGTGATGAACAACCGATTGTTTATGCTCAAAGTTGGTTGCCAGTAACAAGTAATAATACAAACAATCAGCTGCACAATATGGGAGAACGCCCGTTAGGTGATGTTATCTTTCAAGATCCTGCGTTAAGGCGCACTGATATTGAAATTGCTCGCTTTGATGATAATCACTCATTGCAATCACTGGTGAGCGAACTTAATTTACCGAATCACTCTTTGCTGGGCAGGCGCAGCGTATTTTCTTTACATAACTATCAATTTTTGGTCTGTGAGGTTTTTTTACCAGGAGCTTACTTATACTCATGAAACTAGCCGCTTTGTCTGTTAATCATATTCCCCATTACATCCAGTTAATGCGAATTGATAAGCCCATAGGCACTTTATTGCTACTTTGGCCAACTTATTGGGCACTATGGATAGCGAATGATGGTCTGCCTAGCTTAACGAACTTCATTGTGTTTACCCTTGGGGTAATAGTTATGCGAAGCGCAGGATGCGTTATCAATGATTTTGCAGATAGAAAAATTGATGGCTCAGTAAAGCGTACTTGTCAGCGGCCGCTAGCGACCGGAGCGGTAAGTAGTGGCGAAGCAATTAGTTTGTTTTTATTACTCGTTGTCATCGCTTTTATATTAGTATTACTGCTTAATACCAATACTATTTTGTTATCGTTTGGTGCACTTGGATTAGCGTTTTGTTATCCCTTTATGAAACGTTACACGCAACTTCCTCAAGTTGTATTGGGCGCGGCTTTTGGTTGGGCAATCCCTATGGCTTTTATGGCATCAATAAACTCTCTACCCGTGCAGGCATGGTTGCTATTTATTGCCAATATTTGCTGGACGGTGGCTTACGACACTATGTACGCAATGGTTGATAGAGACGATGATTTAAAAATAGGAGTAAAATCAACCGCTATTTTATTCGCCAGTTATGACCGCCATATTATAGCGCTACTTAACTTTAGCTTTTTTGCGTTGATGGTTTTAATTGGGTTGATGAATCAAATAGGATTTAGTTTTTGGTTGGGATTAGCTATTGCAGCAATGTTACTTGTGTATCAACAGCGTTTGATTCATTTACGCCAGCGAGATAATTGTTTTAAAGCATTTTTAAATAACCATTACGTAGGACTGGCTATTTTTATTGGTTTATTATTTTCTTACCCCGTTTTTGCTTAACGGGGTGGGTCGATAATGCCACTAATTGACGCGTTTTTTCTGAACCAACCAGCAATCGAATAGCGGTTATCAACAGCAGGAAGTACTTCATGTACAAAGCGTTCGCTTTCAAATAATACCAAAGTGCCTGCTGTGGGTTTTATTACTATTTCTATGCCTTTACTTTTAGGCTTGTAAATAACTAGCTCTCCACCTTTCTCTGGAGAGTTCAAATATAATACGGTAGTAAAAACACGGTTTGAACGACCTTTAAATGCATCTACATGTTTTTTATAAAAATCACCTTGCGTATATTTTGCATAGTGACATTCATAATCAAACAAACCCATAAAGAAAGTTCGATTAAGCGTATTACGAACTGCTTCCATTACTTGCTGGTAGCCAAGTTGTGCATTTGAACTGCCATCAAACCAATAGGTTTTGTCTTTACGAACTGTATTATCAATTTGCAAGTTATTTAATCGACCAATACCAGCAAGGCTAAAGTGTGGATTTATTCTGTAGCAATCTGCCATTAAATCAAAGATTAGGTCACTATCAATGGCGTTTTCAATAATGGCATAACCATGCGTTTCAATCTGCTCTAGATAAATTCCAGAAGCTGTAAAGTTGTTCATTAACGCTAGTCATAATAGTAGGGAGCGTTAGTTTAATGTAAAAAAACTTTAAAGCTACAAATTTATAGCTGTTATCATACCAATTACATTAAATGAGTGCTCCATTATAGCGACAAGTAAATAAGTCAATAGCAAGGCAAAAATAATGACATATAGTTGTTCTATATGAATAATTTTTAACGCAGCTAGCGATTTATTTAATACGCTAAAATGATCATGTTTTTAATAAAGTTGGTATAAAGCGCATGGTGTAATGTTATGCTTTTGATACTTTATTTATTAGCGAGAGTAAGTGATCAACATGCTCACCCGCTTCTATTTGCTGGCTGGTTTGCACAATAAGTTGCTCATGGCTAATATCGTTATTAGTTTTAAGTTGAATCAAATTTTGGTTTTCTGCCACAGAGCTGGTGTGTTCAATACCGGCAATCGCAAAATGGTCTGATTTTTCAAGTCCAGCCATGACCTGCTCAATACTGCCCACTTTAATAGTTGATACTTTATTTAATGAGTCTACTACTTCATTAAGCATTGATTGCACTTGTTTTGACTGTGAAAAACAACTGAACATTGGATAACTTTCGAGTTCTTTTTTACTAATATCGCTTTTATTTGCTAAAGGATGTTGTTTTGAACAAAATAAAATAAGCTGATCAGGTAATTGTATGTCGCTACCAATGCTATTGACTATTTGCGAGCATACACTAATGTCAATTTCGCCTTGAAGTAACTTTCTATGAAGCTCAGTTTTGTTTTGTAGCTGCATTTCGATTTTAACATGCGGGTATTGGCTTAAAAATTCACCGCAGGTAATTGGTACTATGCTGCTAGTTGTTGTGGTGTAACCAATAACCAGTTTTTTCTCTTCAGTGCCATTAATTGACTGAAAAGCACGATGTTTTATTTGTTCTAGCTCATTGAGGGTATTTTTTGCAAAGTCGAGGAAAAGTTCGCCTGCTTGAGTTAATTTAACCGAGCGAGTAGAGCGAGTAACAAGCTCATAGCCAAGCTCTGTTTCAAGAGTTTGAATACTTCGAGTTAACGCCGATGTGCTAATTTGAGTTTGTTCTGCAGCTTGCCTAAAATGACGAAGTAGGCCAAGCGCTACAAATTGTTCTAATTGTTCAAATCTCACTATATAGTCCTTTTTTATAGGTAAGCTAGGGGAATTACAGATTAAATACTGACTTTATATCCCTATAGTTCAGTTGAAGTAATGTTTTTAACCACCTCATTAGATTAACTTTCTTTTTGCCTTATTTAAAGAGAATAGTTGCTAAAAATTGTTATACCTTTGGGTAATGTTAAGTAACTGTTGGGTTTTATCATTAGCCTAATTTGTGCAATTTTATAACCGTTTTCTTAGAATTTCGGTTTGTTAATTACTGTTTTTGCTTTTAGGGTTGGGCTCAATAAAATTTTTACTTACTCGGTTACTTAAAGGCTTACTTTCAATGTTTTGCAATTCAATTTCTATGGCATCACAAGAGATGTGAATTTCAAATAAGGAGGTGAGTAAAGACAAGCTTAAGCAACTTAAACTGACACCAAATAAAATAATGCCCGTGGTATTAAACTCTATAAATAATGCGAACATAGATAGCGTACATAATAAAAAAGCAGCCACTCCGTATACTTGCATGGTTCTTATTAATTTTATTCGCTTTCTAAGGTTGGTTATTTGCGCCACCACAACAGGACGAATAGATTCCCCTTCACGTGCATTCAGTTCTCGTATTAGTTGCGCTAGCACTAAAAATCGGTTTGTATAGGCGAGTAACAACAACGAGATTGCTGGAAAAAGTAAACCTGGAGTAGTTAGCGTCATAATGTGTCCTTAAATCATATTATTTGCTTTAGGTTACGCAGGCAAATTGTACACATAAAGTAAATGAGGTGGATATTGCAAAATATTAATAATAGCGATTCAAATATAACATCATTTGATTGGGTTACGCTTTATAACGCAGAAAATAGTTTAGAGGCCAATATTATAAAAGGATTGATTCTGAATGCGGGAATTGAGTGTCAAATTAAAGGTGAAATGCTGCAAGGTGCAATGGGCGAGATCCCGTTTGAGCAAACACAAGTAAGTGTGCAGGTTTATGCGATAAAAGAGCGCCATGCACGCGAAATATTGGTAAACTATCAGCAAGTAAAACAATCCGCTCCAGATTGGGTGTGCCCTAACTGTAATGAGCATAATGGATCAACATTTGATTTTTGTTGGTCATGTGGGACTTTAAAGAATGACAAAAGCGAATAATTTTCAGCGTATTAGAGAGTTAAATTACCTGCAAAAAGCGGTATTGGCCAGTGCGTTAATAGAGCGTATGTTGCCTAATTATGGACTGTTTAGTGAGGCTACCGGTTTTGGCGATGAGGTTATTTTACGTAATGCTTTAAATGTATGTTGGGAAAAGATACTGCTTCCTAAAAGTAAAATTGACTTAGAAAAGCAAGTCGAAAAAATTGAGCCTAATGTACCTGAACTTGCTGATTTTGATATGTTTGGCACTTACCCTGCGATTGACGCTGCAACTTCATTATTGAGCTTAATGCATGGCCTTTTAGCACAAGACGAGCAAGAATTTGTTAATGTGAGTAAAATATCGCAGGCAACTGTGGCTCGCTTTATTGAGTATCAAATGACGGTTGAAGGGGATGTTGCTGATAACAAAGCAGTGCGTGAACACCCACTAATGCAATACGAAATAGAAGTATTAAGTGAACTAATTGATTTTGTAGAAGCTATGGGGCGTATTACTGCTGAAAATGTAAAAGCATTGAAAAAGCATGTCCTTGCTGATGGCCAAACTAACATCGGTTTAGCACTTTAAGTTATTTGTTTTAAACACCTTGTTAGGTGGCAGGAGAATTAACAATGCGAATTTTAGGCATTGAATCATCATGCGATGAAACTGGTATTGCTATTTATGATGATGAAAAAGGGCTACTGGCTCATCAATTATATAGCCAAGTAAAAGTACATGCTGATTACGGTGGTGTGGTACCTGAACTTGCATCTCGCGATCATGTACGTAAAACATTGCCGCTTATCGAGGCGGCATTTGCGCAAGCTGGCTGTGGACCTGAAGATTTAGACGGCATTGCCTACACGGCAGGACCTGGTTTAGTGGGGGCATTGTTAGTAGGTACCTCAATTGGTCGCTCTTTAGCGTATGGTTGGGACATTCCAGCTGTAGCAGTGCACCATATGGAAGGGCATTTATTAGCGCCAATGCTTGAGGAAAACGTTCCCGAATTTCCATTTATTGCTTTACTCGTATCTGGCGGTCATACCATGATGGTAAAGGTCGCGGGTATTGGCCAATATGAAGTATTGGGTGAGTCGGTAGATGACGCTGCAGGTGAAGCATTTGATAAAACAGCTAAATTACTAGGACTTGATTACCCTGGCGGTCCTCGTTTAGCTAAAATGGCTGAGCAAGGCGTTGCCAAACGATTTGTTTTTCCACGCCCGATGACAGATAAGCCTGGTCTTGATTTTAGCTTTAGTGGCCTAAAAACCGCCGCTTCGATTGCTATTCGTGAAAATGATAGTGACGAGCAAACTAAAGCAGATATTGCCCATGCATTTCAAACAGCTGTTATAGATACTCTAGTGATTAAGTGTAAGCGAGCACTAAAGCAAACAGGTATTAAACGTTTAGTCATAGCCGGTGGTGTAAGTGCTAATACGCAACTACGTTTGCAACTAGAGCGTGTGATGCAAGGTATGAAGGGCGAAGTGTATTACCCACGCACTGAGTTTTGTACCGACAATGGCGCAATGATTGCTTATGCTGGTATGCAGCGTTTAAAAGCGGGGCAGTTTGCTACGCTTGATATGAAAACTAAACCGCGCTGGCCAATCGATAGCCTAGAAGCAATATAGTTAACCAGAACCTAGGTTAGTTATTACTTCTTATCATTTGTAGGGGCTTGTTTAGTCCCTACTTTTGGTTCTTCACCTTTAAATAAACGCACAATATTAGTGCGATGCCTAATAATGATCAGTAGCGTAATAAAGGTCACTGGTAAGGTATATAACGGCTTTATCCACCATGTATATAAAGGTGCTAGCGTCACAGCTACTAACGCTGCAAGGGATGAGTAGCGGGTAATCGCGACAATAATCAGCCAAGTACCAATCAATAACCCACCTAAAGAGAGCCCTATCGGCAGTAACGAGCCAAATGCTGTTGCGACCGCTTTCCCTCCTTTAAAACTAAAAAATAATGGGTACATGTGCCCTAAGCATGCTGCAACCGCAATTAAACCGAGCTCTAGCGGCTCAAGTTTTAAAAAGTAAGCGCCCCAAACAGGGATAGTGCCCTTTAAAATATCAAATATTAACACTAAGCATGCGGGGAGAGCGCCGCCTAAACGGTAAACATTGGTTGCTCCTGGGTTATTGGAGCCATTTGTGCGTGGATCGGGAAGTTTGAATAGCCGCGACACTAAAATGGCCGATGAAATCGAGCCGAGCAAATAGGCTAATACAAACATTAAAATGACTAACACGCGCTTCCTTATTTTTTAATCATTACTTTTAAGCTATTATTGGCGTCAAAATTTACGGGTTTCTTAAATTACTCGCAATTTTGTAATTATTCTATTGTAGAAGTAATTTTAGTATATTTAAACACTGATTAAAGTATATACAGTATTAATTTGATTGATACAATATGTAATTAACTCAGTGACTTGTTACAGTCATTTGGAGTATCAATGGACAAGGTATTTATATCACAATTGCATGTCGAAACGATTATCGGGGTGTATGATTTTGAAAAGAAAAGTAAACAAAGCCTATACTTTGATATTGAAATGCTAAGCGACATTAAGCCCGCAGCACAAAACGACGATATTAACTTAGCATTAGATTACGCTAAGGTGAGTGAGCGAGTTATCGAGCACAGCACGGCTAAACCAGTCGAACTTTTAGAAACGCTAGTGGAACAATTAGCGCAAATTATCTTAACCGAATTTAATACTCCTCAAGTAACGATAAGAGTTAGCAAGCCCGCTGCAGTTTCACAAGCGCAAACTGTGGGTGTAGAGATTACGCGCATCAAGGCTACGGCTTAAATGGCGCAGATATTTATTAGCCTTGGTTCAAACATTAACAAGGCAGAGCATATTCGGCGTGCTCTAGTGGCGTTAAATCAGCACTTTGAAAACACACATCACTCATCAGTATTTGAAAGTGAAGCTGTGGGTTTTGCCGGTAATAACTTTTATAACTCAGTACTTGCAGCCACCACTAACATGGCGCTTGTTGATGTTTGCGCGTTATTAAAACAAATTGAACGCGACAATGGTCGCCAAGCAAATGATAAAAAGTTTAGCCCACGTACACTGGATCTCGATTTACTCTTTTATGATGATGTAATTTGCGAGAGCCCAGCACAATTACCGCGTGACGAAATTACTAAAAATGCCTTTGTCTTGCAGCCTTTAGCTGAGGTGGCCCCTGATTTTTATCATCCGGTAGCAAAACAAACGATTGCCCAAATATGGAATGCATATAACAACCCTCAACAAAAGCTATGGAAGGTGGAGTTTTCTAACCCATGAGTATTATAGAAATAATTGTTTTAGCCCTAATTCAGGGATTTACTGAGTTTTTACCTATATCGAGTTCGGCACACTTAATTTTACCATCACAAATTTTAGGCTGGGAGGATCAAGGGTTAGCGTTCGATGTTGCTGTTCACGTAGGCACTTTAATTGCGGTTGTTATTTATTTCCGTAAAGAAGTAGCCGATATACTCGGTGCTTGGTTTAAATCGTTTGGCGTGCAGGGCACAACAGATGATAGCAAACTAGGTTGGTGGATCATTTTAGGTACCGTGCCAGCAGCTATTTTAGGCTTGTTATTAAAAGATTTTGTTGAACTGTACTTACGCAGTGCATGGGTGATTGCGACCACAACAATCGTATTTGGTCTATTGCTTTGGTACGCCGATGCCAAAGGTAAGCAAATAAAAACAATCTATCAGCTAAACTGGAAAACGGCCCTCATTATTGGCTTTGCACAAGCCGTTGCAATGATCCCTGGCACTTCACGTTCAGGTATTACCATGACAGCGGGTTTAATGTTAGGTATGAACAAACAAAGTGCAGCGCGCTTTTCGTTTTTATTAGCTATTCCAATCATTTCAATGATGGGTATTTATTATACTGCAGAGCTTGCCCTTGGCGATCATATCGTAGATTGGACGGCATTATTGTTAGGTGTAGTGCTGTCGTTTTTATCAGCTTATGCTTGTATTTTTATGTTTTTAAAAGTGATTGAGCGAATGGGAATGCTACCATTTGTTATTTATCGTTTATTATTAGGTGTCGGTTTAATATTCTTTTTAATGCTATAAGTTATTAATCTTCAGGAAAGCCTCCCACTTTGGGAGGCTTTTTTACTTGCGCCAAGGGTTAATGGTAACTTAAGCTAAATTTTGGCATTATAGCGCCATTAAATTTTGCCCTAGAGCAAACTCCGCGCAGGATGAAAGGATAGTAAATGCATATACATATTTTGGGTATTTGTGGCACATTTATGGGTGGTATTGCCGCTATAGCTAAATCATTGGGTCACCACGTTACTGGGTCAGATCAAAACGTTTACCCACCAATGAGTACTCAGTTACAAGAACTGGGTATTGAACTAACACAGGGCTATGACGTATCTCAACTAGAGCCAGCTCCAGATATCGTTGTTATTGGTAATGCTATGAGCCGTGGTAACCCGTGTGTTGAATATGTACTCGATAAGAGCCTGCCTTATACTTCAGGACCTGAGTGGCTAAAACATAACTTACTACAAGATTCGTGGGTGCTGGCTGTGGCAGGAACTCATGGTAAAACAACCACCGCCAGTATGTTGGCGTGGATACTTGAATATGCGGGTTTAAAGCCTGGCTTTTTAATTGGCGGAATTGTACAAAATTTTGGTCTTTCTGCGCGAGTTGGGCAAACGCCATTTTTTGTTATAGAAGCCGATGAGTACGACACGGCCTTTTTTGATAAACGCAGCAAATTTGTTCATTATTTACCTCGAACACTTATTTTAAATAATCTTGAATTTGATCATGCTGATATTTTTGAAGATTTAAACGCAATTAAAAAACAATTTCACCATTTGATTCGTACACTACCGCAAAGCGGCAAAGTGCTGTGGCCAAAAAATGATGAAGCACTGAGCGATGTGATTACAAAAGGCTTGTGGAGCGAGAGCGAAACTCTAGGCGATGACTGGAATTATGAATTACTCAAAGCCGATGGTTCTCAATTTAATGTTTTACTAAATAAGCAGTTACAAGGCGTTGTTAGCTGGCAAGCGATTGGTGAGCATAACGTTAAAAATGCCATGATGGCTATTGCAGCAGCACGCCATGTGGGAATTGCAATAGAACACAGTATTGAAGCTTTGGGTGAATTTATAAGCCCAAAAAGGCGAATGGAGCTTAAAGCAGATATTAATCATATTAAAGTGTATGACGATTTTGCCCATCACCCAACCGCGATTCAAACAACACTTGCGGGGCTGCGTGCTAAAGTGGGGGATGAAAAAATTATTGCGATTTTAGAGCCGCGCTCTAACACCATGAAAATGGGAGTGCATCAATTTACACTTCTCGATTCACTTCGCGATGCAGACGACGTGCTGTTATTTGAGCCAGAAAATTTAAACTGGTCACTTAAAGAGCAAGCTGACAAAGCGGGTATGCAATGCTTTGATTCTACAACCGCTATTATTGATACAGTACTTGAGAATATTGAGCCAAATCAACATGTTTTAATTATGAGTAATGGTGGTTTTAATGGTCTTCATCTGCAACTTGTTGATGGTTTGGCCGATAAATACAGCGGAGAATAATGTGCAATTTAAAGATACAATTACCTTAGCATTTAGTGGCGCATCAGGCGCACCATATGGATTAAGGCTGTTGGAAGTGTTACTTGAACAACAATTTCAAGTGTATGTGCTTATTTCAAGTGCCGCGCGTGTAGTTTTTGATACCGAGTCTAATATAAAGTTATCAGGGAATGAAGATAAAGCTACCGAGCAGTTAAGTGCATTATTTAACGCCAAGAGCGAACAATTAAAGGTATTTGGCAAAGATAACTGGTTCAGCCCTGTAGCTTCGGGCTCTGCAGCGCCGAAAAAAATGGTAGTATGTCCATGTAGCGCAGGATCTGTGTCTGCGATTGCAGTCGGCGCATCAGATAATTTATTAGAGCGCGCCGCCGATGTGGTGATAAAAGAGCGAGGTCAACTTATTTTAGTGCCACGCGAAACCCCGTTTAGCGAAATTCACTTAGAAAATATGCTTAAATTGTCGCGTTTAGGGGTCACTATCATGCCCGCTGCACCTGGTTTTTATCATCAACCACAAAGCATAGAAGACTTAGTTGATTTTATGGTGGCGCGAATTTTAGATCATTTAAATATTGAACATAATCTCACAAAGCGCTGGGGTTATGGTGAGGGTAAGAAATGAATAAGCAAAATATTGCTTTAAATATTGAAGGCCTTACCAAGGTTTACAAAAATGGGGTTGAGGCAGTAAAAGGCGTTGATTTACAAGTGCATGAAGGTGACTTTTTTGCACTGTTAGGTCCAAATGGAGCGGGTAAATCAACCACTATTGGGGTGATATCTTCTTTGGTAAATAAGACCAAAGGTAAAGTTGAAGTATTTGGTCATGATATTGATACCGACCTTGAAGCGGCGAAAGCCAACTTGGGCTTAGTGCCACAAGAGTTTAACTTCAGTCAGTTTGAAACCCTAAGCCAAATACTCGTTAATCAAGCAGGTTACTACGGTGTACCGCGCGGCGAAGCGCACAAACGTGCTGACAAGTACTTAGCACAACTTGGGCTACTTGAGAAAAAAGATAAGCAAGCGCGTACCCTTTCTGGTGGTATGAAGCGTCGCTTGATGATTGCACGCGCCTTAATGCATGAACCAAAGTTACTTATTTTAGACGAACCAACTGCGGGCGTTGATATAGAGCTGCGCCGCTCAATGTGGGAGTTTTTAAGACAAATCAACGAACAAGGCGTGACCATTATTTTAACCACTCACTACCTTGAAGAAGCCGAACTACTGTGTAAAAACATCGCTATAATTGATACCGGCCGTATAGTTGAAAACACCACCATAAAAGCCTTGTTGGCTAAATTAGACAAAGAAACCTTTGTATTGGATTTAAAACAGCCTACCAATCCGGTGACGCTTGAAGGGTATAATTTTACCATGACTGATGATCACACCATTGAAGTTGAGGTGGCTAAATCACAAGGGCTTAATGCTGTATTTAGCGCGTTAACCGAACAAGGTAATACTGTGCTAAGCATGCGTAATAAAGCAAATCGATTAGAAGAATTATTTGTAGGTTTATTAGAGCAAGGGCGGGGCGAATAAATGTTTAAATATGGCGTAGCCTTAAAAAGTATTTGGATTAAAGAGTGTATTCGCTTTTTGCGTATTTGGGTGCAAACCTTAGTGCCGCCAGCGATTACTATGAGCTTATATTTTGTTATTTTTGGGAACTTAATAGGCTCGCGTATTGGCGATATGGGCGGCTTTAGTTACATGGAGTTTATTGTTCCTGGCCTTATTATGATGTCAGTTATAACAAACTCTTACTCGAATGTGGCTTCGAGCTTTTACTCAACTAAGTTTCAAAAAAGTATTGAAGAGTTATTGGTTGCACCTGTGCCTAATTACATCATTGTGTTGGGTTATATGGGCGGAGGCATGACCCGAGGCATTATGGTGGGCTTTATTGTAACGTGCGTTTCTTTATTTTTTGTAGATATACAAATACATAATATTTTTGTGATTATAGCCACTGTTATTCTTACCTCGGCGGTGTTTGCCTTGGGCGGGTTAATCAACGCTATTTATGCAAACAGCTTTGATGACATAAGTATTATTCCGACCTTTATTTTAACGCCTCTAACTTATTTAGGCGGAGTGTTTTACTCAATCACTTTACTGCCTGATTTTTGGCAAATGGTATCGCAAATAAACCCGATCATTTATATGGTTAACGCATTCAGATACGGATTTTTAGGTGTTTCTGATGTTGATTTAACGGTTGCGATTGCGGTGTTGTTGGTGTTTATCAGCGTATTATTTACTTTAGCACTTACGCTAATTAAAAAAGGTGTGGGGCTAAGACACTAATGAGCGATGCAAATTCACGTAGTATTGTATCTAATCAAGCGGGACTTCATGAAAAGCTTGATGAAATAGTTAATAAACACTTACAAGCCGAGTTTAAAAAGCCAATTGCAGCGCATACTCAAACCGCATTTGATGAAGTTAATGCTAAGGTGCAAGCCTTTGATGGACCGCTTATTCTAGACTCCTGTTGTGGCGTTGGCGAAAGCACTGCTAATTTAGCGAAACGTCATCCTGATGCGTTAGTTGTGGGTATTGATAAGTCATCTCACCGACTTGATAAGCATGATGTTGAGTATAAACAAACTGAGAGTGGTCAATACATTTTGGTGCAAGCTGACTTAAATGATTTTTGGCGTTTAGCTGTCGCTGCTAATTGGCAGCCTACTCATCATTATTTGCTATACCCAAACCCGTGGCCTAAGTCTAAGCACATTCAACGGCGCTGGCATGGGGCGGCTATCTTCCCCTTTATTGTAAAACTAGGTGGTTTGCTTGAAGTGCGCAGTAACTGGGATATCTATGTTAAAGAGTTTGCCAGAGCGCTCGAATTAACAGGGCATCCATGTGAAACTGTATTGTTTGAATCAGACGAAGCAATTACCCCTTTTGAGCGTAAGTACTGGGCCAGTGGTCAGCAAAGCCACCGACTAGCCATTAATCTTAATAACTAATTCATTGCTTTTTTAAAGTCAGTAACATGTGGCGTTGATTTGCCAAGGTAGCTACCTTGCATCAGCGTCACATTTAGCTGGCTGAGCAACTCTGCAACTGTATTACTTTCTACCGCTTCAATAACCAATTCAAGTTCAAGCTGCTGAGCTATATCAGCGATATAGGTTATAAATAGCGACGTATTTGCATCATTTAACAGCTGCTTTGTGATTGCACCATCGAGTTTAATACCATCAACCTCCACTTTTAACGTATTGAGGGTATTAATAAATTCATTACCCCAGCAGTGCATCACCACCTTTGCTCCCTTACTTTTTACCATTGCGATAAATGACTTTATTTCGTAGTAATGTGAAATAACCTGCGACTCTAAAATTGAAATAGTGATATTTTCAGGATTAGGATAGCGATGAAGTTCATAGGCAATATGATCATAAATAGTGGGATCAGCAATGTTTTCAGCGCACACTGTTAGCTCCCAACAAATTGCCGATTTACGAAAACGTGAAACACATTGAGTAAATAGGGTATGGGTTAACATGCCATTCATACGCAGTCTATCTAGTGCATTTGCAAAGGTATCAGGGGTTAAAATCTCCCCTTGTGAAGTGACTATTCTCGGTGAGCAATCATACCTAATAACTTCATCGGTATGAGTATTTATAACCGGCTGGAAGTAAGGAACAACACGATGAGCATCAAATGCTTCACGAATTTCTTTTGCTATTTCAACATTATATAAATATAGAGATTTAGCGTCGTTAATTGCCTCACAGTAGTTAACTATGCTCTGATCGCTCTGCTTAGATTGCAGTAACGCAATATGAGCATTCTTAAGCAGTAATGACTTATTGCCTCTAGCTACACCAGCGTTAAGGGTAATATAAATAAAAGGCTGATTTAAAAACGGTATATTTTTATCATGTGACTGGATGATGCTATATAGCTCATCAAAGGGAGTTTCTTTATCAGTCAAAATAGCGAGTTTATTAGTTGCAATACGATAAATACGTGCGTGCAAACGGGCTTGCTGCTTAAAGTGAGTGAGCAGCTTTTTCATCACTTCATCGGCTGTTTTTGTGCCAAAAAAACGGCTGATATTATCAATTTCGTTCACTAAAATAATCGCAATTTGTAAATGATGTTCATTGCTTTTTTTTAGCCGTTTTTCTAAGGCAATATGATTTTCAAATCCGCTTGCATGGTCGCTCATTAATGAACGACGTACTCCATAGTAATAAAGAATATAAACTATTAATAAAATAATAATTACGCAGCAAAAATGAAACATAGATTGATATAAGTCTGTTTTTAACGCATTGCTAATTTTATCAACGCTAATATCTGCAGCTGTAATATAGGTTCTGCCATTTTTTGCCAGATGAGGAATATATACTGTTTTAGAATGGCCGCGATGCGCTGTTGAGGTTTCAAAAATAGGGGCCGTTGATAAAAATGCAGCCATAGTTATTGGCGTGGCTTCGGGATAAAGATCTAAAAACTGAGTAACTTTACCGTTATTTTGATCATCTTGAGTGTAGCTAGAGGCAGTAAAATAAACATTCTCATCAATCAGTACCATTGAATATAAATAATCTATATTTAAATCATTGGCCAATGCCGAAAGCTGGTCGGCTTTATTTTGATAGCTTGAAAAGCTAATTTCTTGCGC
Source organism: Pseudoalteromonas sp. Scap03 (assembly GCF_013393115.1). Taxonomy (GTDB): domain Bacteria; phylum Pseudomonadota; class Gammaproteobacteria; order Enterobacterales; family Alteromonadaceae; genus Pseudoalteromonas. Next base: position 1,682,579 of record NZ_VDEU01000001.1, read on the forward strand.
TACTTTATCGTGATAATCACTACCTAAAATGTACTTTACGCTGGTGGCTGCATTTAATAAACGATTATCAATGCTGCGTATCACATCATTATTGATGGCAGTGTAGGTGTAGTAACTGTAGATTATTAAGCTGACTAAAAAAAAGACGGTACCGAGCGCCAACCGAGTTAATTTTAGATTTCCTTTTAGCATGTAACATCCTTATTTTTTGTTAGATTTATTATACTTAAAAATTATAAATGCCCAATATTTTAATTACCCTTTGTACTAAATATAAAAAATAGTGAAATGTTATCTATTTTGTATTGTCTTTTATGGCTTAAAACGAGACATTTTTGTCATATTGCAGTAAAGTTAGCGCAATTTTTTAGAAATGCCGTTGCTTAAAAACACCTTAAATTAGCGTGTTTTACAAACTAACAGGTGTTTTAGTCACACACTAGGTATGAAGATGGATCAAAAGCGTTGTGCCGTCGCCTCTAAAGAAAGCCTCAAACGGATATTTACCGTTCCAGAGGCCCCTGACTCAACTTTGAGCAAAATAGAGCTTGAAATTTCGAGTAATTTAGCAGGTTTCTTAAACGAAAATATCGCGGCAATTGAAAAACCATTACATGAAATAGAAAAAGATTTTCAATCGGCGGCTATCCCTGAAGAGCCAACGTTTGTGTCTTGCTATGCCCAAGATATTATGGAACAGCTGGTTGCTCATTCTGTACATACCGCAGCGCCAAGCTTTATTGGTCACATGACATCTGCTCTGCCACATTTTTTACTGCCGCTTTCTAAATTAATGGTTGGGCTAAATCAAAACCTTGTAAAAATAGAAACCTCAAAAGCGTTTACCCCATTAGAGCGTCAAGTTTTAGGAATGATGCATCATCTAGCTTATGGACAAAATGATGGCTTTTATTCTAAATGGATGCACAGTGCAAAAACCTCTTTAGGAGCATTTTGCTCTGGTGGCACAGTAGCTAACATTACAGCACTTTGGATTGCCCGCAACCGCTTATTAAAAGCAGATGGCAACTTTAAAGGCATTGCTGCACAAGGTTTAGTGGCGGGAATGCTTCATTATGGTTACAAAGGACTGGCGGTTTTAATCTCTGAGCGAGGTCATTACTCGTTGGGCAAATCGGTAGATTTACTAGGTATTGGCCGTGAGAATTTAATTGGTATTAAAACATCGGCTGATAATAAAGTTGATGTAGATTCTATGCGAGAAAAAGCGCTAGAGCTTGAAGCGCAAGGCATTAAAGTGATGGCAATTATTGGTGTAGCCGGAACGACTGAAACTGGTAATATCGATCCACTTGAAGACATGGCTAATTTAGCACAAGAAATTAATTGCCATTTTCATGTTGATGCGGCGTGGGGCGGAGCTACTTTACTGTCTAATACCCATAGGCACCTTTTAAAAGGTATTGAGCATGCAGATTCAATCACCATTGATGCGCATAAACAAATGTATGTACCGATGGGAGCAGGTTTGGTGCTGTTTAAAGACCCTGCTGCAACTGATGCCATAGAGCATCATGCTGAATATATTTTACGTAAAGGCTCTAAAGATTTAGGCAGCCATACCCTTGAGGGGAGCCGCCCTGGTATGGCGATGTTAGTGCATGCTTGCTTACGTGTTATTGGTCGTAAAGGCTACGAAATGCTTATCGATCGCAGTATTAAAAAAGCCCGTTACTTTGCTGATTTGATAAAAGCAGATGAAGACTTTGAATTAATATCAGAACCTGAGCTATGTTTGCTAACTTATCGTTATGTCCCTAAGCAAATTAAAAATGCGATAGCACAGGCCAACGCACAAACCCGTTTAGATATTTTTGCCGCGCTTAATCGTTTTACTGCAAGCATGCAAAAACGTCAACGTGAATCAGGTCGCTCGTTTGTATCGCGTACACGTTTAACGCCAGTTCAATATGATAACCAACCAACCGTGGTATTTAGAGTGGTGCTTGCGAATCCGCTTACATCAGGTGCAATATTAAAAGAGATATTAGATGAGCAGAAAGAACTAGCTCAAACCGACCCTGTATTTAAAAAGTATTTACGAAAATATATGTAACTAACCTGAACTCTGGTTAAGAGATTTACTAACATATTGAATCAAAGATGATATTTATGTTTATTTTCTCTAGCCAGAGATTTTCAGTGAAAACAAGGCGAACTTACGCGTCAATAGCTAGCCTATTGCAAGTAAATTCAACGCAGTTAGCGCTAAAAATAGCTGCTTGAGATAGATATATTACTCAGAGTTCAGGTTAAATATAAATGCTATAAAAAAGACGCTTAATAGCGTCTTTTTTGTTACTGATTAAAAGCAACTCGCCTTTATGAGGTTGCTGATAATTTGTTGCGAAGGCTTTATTTTTTCCATCGCTAAATATTCATCGGGCTGATGCGCTTGGTTAATTGAACCCGGTCCCATGACGATGGTTTCACAACCCAGTTGTTGTATAAATGGTGCCTCAGTACAGTAATTAACAGCCACTGCTTTTTGCCCTGCTATATTTTCGGCAAGTTTAACTAACGCGCTGTCTGTGCTTCCTGTAAATGCTGGAATTGGCTCATGTAAATCAATCACACTGACCGAATTAGGGTATTGCTGATTTATATCGTAGGTTGCATCAAGCAGCAATGCTTGCAGCTCTTGTACACTTAAGCCAGGAAGAGGGCGCATATCAATGTGCATTTCACAGCAACCGCAAATCCGATTCGCATTATCGCCCCCATGAATATTGCCTAAATTGAGCGTTGGGTAAGGAATTTCAAAGTGATTTATTGAATATTTATTCTTAAGTTGTTCTTTTAAGATTAGCAATTTTGTAATCACTTTATGCATCACTTCGATGGCGTTAAGACCCCGTTCGGGATCTGAGCTATGTCCTGAACGGCCGACAACTCTTATTGCTGTACTCATATGACCTTTATGAGTAAATACCGGCGTCATATCAGTAGGTTCACCAATAATACAGCGACTTGGCTTTAAATTTGGGTGCTTACAGATTTGTTGTGCGCCAGCCATAGTGGTTTCTTCGTCTGCGGTGGCTAATATTAAAATTGGTTGTGTTTGTTGCTTTTCATCAAGCTCACTAATAGCCTGCAGTACAAAAGCAAAAAAACCTTTCATATCAATGCTACCTAAGCCATATAGTTTATTATCTCGCTCAGTTAATTTAAATGGGTTGTGATTCCAACGACTATCATCAAATGGCACCGTATCAGTGTGACCTGCCAGCATTAAACCGCCGTCACCTTGACCGCGTTTTGCTAATAAGTTGTAGCGGCCTTTGTTGCCTTTTAATTCTATTATTTCACAGGTAAAACCTAAGCTTTGACACCATTGCGCTAGCAATTCAATGACACTCTTATTACTCATGCATAAATGATCTTCAATGGCACTAATAGAGGGGGCAGCAATCAATTGCTGGTACATCGAAATAAATGACGGCAGAGACATAAAAAATTCCAAAATAAGTATTCATTTTAATTGCATAACAATATAAAAGTATTTATGATGAATATCAATTCACTTTTTAAGCATAAATATATTAAAGTTACGCCATGAAAATAATACGACGATAGTTATCACTCATAAATTTAATCTGTTTGGCTGGGTTATACCCTAGTGTAAACAAACAACATGGAATGTGGTCACTAATTTTAGATAAAGAGTAAATAATGAACGTAGTAATTATAGGTGCCAGCGGTTACAGCGGCGCAGAACTGGCTAGCTTAGTAGCAAAACATCCAACTCTTTCGCTAACTGGCTGTTATGTATCAGCGCAAAGTTTAGATAAACATAAATTGCTTAGTGAATTGTATCCTGAGCATTTAGGATTACTTGATTTACCTCTGCAGCCACTAAATGAACATGCACTTGCTGATATCACTCATTCAGCAGATTACGTTTGTCTGTGCACCGATCATAAAGTAAGTGTGGATTTAGCGCCTCAGTTTTTAGCGATGGGCAAAAAGGTATTTGACCTTTCCGGTGGCTATCGTCTTGCAAGTAATGATGATTACGTTACTTATTATGGTTTTGAACACCAACACCCAGAACTACTTAATCAAGCGGCTTATGGTCTTGCTGAATGGAATAGTAAAGCCATTACTGATGCTCAGTTAATTGCTGTTGCTGGCTGCTATCCAACGGCTGCATTAAATGCATTAAAGCCTCTTCAGCAAGCGTGTTTGTTGAGTGATGAAAAAATTATTATTAATGCAGTTTCTGGCGTAACGGGCGCAGGGCGTAAAGCCAGCCTAGGGACTCATTTTTGTGAGGTATCACTTGCACCCTATGGTTTGTTTAATCACCGTCACGGGCCTGAAATACAACAGCACCTAGGTCATGAGGTGTTATTTACTCCTCATTTAGGTAATTTTCCGCGCGGTATTTTAGAAACTATTTATGTGCAATTAAAGCCGGGTGTGACCAGTGAGCAAGTAGCTAAAGCTTATCAAGTATTGGCTGATGAGCCATTAATTCGTTTGCTTGGCAGCAAAATCCCTTCGATTAAAGGGGTGGCCAAACAACCTTATGTAGATATTGCGTGGCAGCAGCAAGGCTCACAGTTAATAGTAATGGCAGCAATTGACAACTTATTAAAAGGGGCAGCTGGTCAGGCTTTGCAATGTATTAATTTATCAATGGGGCTTCCCCACACTACAGGTCTAATAGGAGCGTTTAGATGAGCAGTAAAACGTGGGTTATTAAACTCGGTGGTGCAGTACTCAATACTGAAAATGCCGCTAAAGCATTATTTGAAATACTCAACGAGCAAGATGATGCTCAGTTTGTGATTGTGCATGGTGGTGGCTCATTAGTTGATAGCTGGTTAAAAGAGGCTGGTTTTGCCAGTGCTAAACACCAAGGTTTACGTATTAGCCCTAAAGAACAGATGCCTTATATTGTTGGAGCCCTTGCGGGTGCGGCAAACAAACAACTCATGGCGCAAGCAATTAGTGTTGGTCATAAGCCGGTGGGGTTAAGTTTATATGAAGCAGGGATCACCGCCTCGCAAAAATTAAAAGCATTGGGTCAAGTAGGTCAATGTCACAACAATGCTGATTCTATTATTGATGATTTACTCAGTGTTGGCCGGTTACCAATCATCAGCTCTATCGGCTTTGATGAACAGGGCTTGTTATACAACGTTAATGCAGATGAAGCAGCCGCCGCAATGGCAAATAATTTAAATGCAGAACTTATTTTTATGACGGACGTAGAGGCGGTACTTGATGCCAATAAGCAGCCTTTACATCAACTTGACACAAAACACATTGATACTTTAATTGCAGAGGGAGTAATTGTGGGCGGGATGGAGGTCAAAGTTAAGACCAGTCTTCACGCTGCCCAACATTTACGACGCGGTGTGTACATTTCCAGCTGGCAAAAGCCAGAAAACTTAACTGCTTTGCTGCAAGGCGAGCATGTCGGAACTAAAGTAACACCATAGGTTGAACATGTTTAAAGATTTTTTAACGGGTCTAGAATTAGACCAACAAGGCGCACTAAATTTATTAAAGTTAGCGCAAGATATTAAAGAAAGCCCGAGTAAATATAGCCAAGTATTAGCTGGTAAGTCAGTGGTTACTTTGTTTGAAAAGCAAAGTTTACGTACTCGCCTTTCATTTGATATTGGTATAAACCGTTTAGGGGGCCATGCGGTTTACCTTGACCAACAAAATGGTGCAATGGGCGCCCGCGAATCAATAAAAGATTTTGCCTTAAATATTTCGACTTGGGCAGACGGGATTGTTGCGCGGGTTAATCAGCACAGTACGTTAACGACACTCGGTGAGTATTCATCCGTTCCTGTGATTAACAGTTTGTGTGATTTATATCACCCATGCCAAGCATTAGCTGATTTTTTAACGCTACAAGAAGTACATGGTGATGTTAGCCAGTTAAAGCTTGCCTACCTAGGTGAGGGCAATAATGTAACACACTCATTAATGCTATTAGCCGCTACTTTAGGAACAGACTTTGTCGCTGTAACACCAAAAGGCAGCTCACCTGATTCGCAAGTACTTAAAAAAGCAGAGCAAATAGCAGCGATGAATGGCGCTTCTGTAATGGTAAGTGACAGGGTTGAGGCTGCAGTAGGCGCTAATGTTGTTTACGCCGATACCTGGGTATCAATGGGGGATACAACTCCTCTTGAGCAAGTAAAAGAAAAATACATGCCTTATCAATTAAACCAGGCATTGTTAGAAAAAACCGGTGCAACTACGGTATTACATTGCCAACCGGCACACCGTGAGTTTGAAATTACTTCTGAGGTAATGGATGGCCCTGCATCAAAAATTATACAGCAAGCAGAAAACCGCATGCATGCGCAAAATGCGCTATTAGTTACATTGTTAAATCCAAATTTTGTTAAGGAACACCTATGAGTTCAATTAAAAAAGTCGTTTTAGCCTATTCAGGTGGTCTTGATACATCGGCTATCGTGCCATGGTTAAAAGAGAACTACGGCTGTGAAGTTATTGCCTTTGTTGCCGATGTTGGCCAAGGCGCTGAAGAACTTGAAGGCGTAGAAGCTAAAGCTATAGCGTCTGGTGCATCTGAGTGTTACGTGGTTGATTTAAAAGATGAGATGGTAAGCGATTATATTTACCCAACGCTTAAAACGGGTTCTATATACGAAGGAACTTATTTACTTGGTACCTCTATGGCGCGTCCAATTATTGCTAAAGCGCAAGTAGAAGTTGCGCGTAAAGTAGGTGCCGATGCACTTTCTCACGGCTGTACAGGCAAAGGTAACGACCAAGTACGTTTTGAGTCATGTTTTGCCGCACTCGCACCTGATTTAAAAGTGATTGCGCCATGGCGTGAGTGGGATTTATCAAGCCGTGAATCACTATTAGATTATTTAGCTGAGCGTGATATTCCATGTTCTGCGTCAGCAACAAAAATTTATAGTCGTGATGCGAACGCATGGCATATTTCACACGAAGGCGGCGAGCTTGAAGACCCATGGTGTGAGCCAAGCGAACAAGTATGGACCTGGACTAACTCACCAGAGCAAGCGCCTGATAAAGCCGAACATGTCACTTTATCGGTTGTTGAAGGTGAAGTAGTTGCCGTAAATGGCGAAGAGCTTAAACCTTATGATTGTTTAGTTAAATTAAACGATATTGCATCACCTCATGGTGTGGGTCGTGTCGATATTGTAGAAAACCGTTTAGTGGGCATGAAATCACGTGGTTGTTATGAAACGCCAGGCGGTACTGTGATCATGGCGGCGCTGCAAGCTATTGATGAGTTAGTACTTGATAAAGCGAGCCGTAAATGGAAAGAAGTACTCGGTGGTGAATTTTCACACTTAGTCTACGACGGTCGTTGGTTTACGCCGCTAAAAGATTCTATTTTAGCCGGTGCAGAAGCGCTGTCTACACTAGCAACGGGCGAAGTGGTACTGAAGCTTTATAAAGGCCAAGTCACTGCGGTTCAGAAAAAATCACCTAACAGTTTATATAGCGAAGATTTTGCTACCTTTGGTGAAGACGATGTTTATGACCAGTCGCATGCAGAAGGCTTTATTCGTTTATTCTCGCTATCAAGCAGAATCTCAGCATTAGCTAAAAAGTAATTTTTTATGCCCCTTGGAATTAAGGGGCTATTATCGGGTTTGGAGAAATTTCATGGCATTATGGGGCGGACGTTTTTCTACGGGTCCAGATGAAGCGTTTAAACAGTTTAACGATTCACTTCCCTTCGATTATCAATTAGCAGAGCAAGATATTATTGGCTCTGTTGCATGGGCTGGTGCACTTGAACAAGTAAGCGTGTTATCTAGTGATGAGCACAAAAAGCTGGTATCGGCACTTTATGAGTTACTTGAAGAGGTAAAAGCAGACCCAACGGCTGTAGCTACCTCAGGTGCAGAGGATATTCACTCGCATGTTGAAGCTGCACTAATTGAAAAAGTAGGTGATTTAGCTAAAAAGTTACACACAGGCCGAAGCCGTAACGACCAAGTTGCTACCGACTTTAGACTCTGGTGCCGCGATACCGCCGATCATATTTTAAAAGCGATTACGCAACTTAAAGCAGAGTTTATTGGCTTAGCTGAACGTGAACTTGGCACAATATTACCAGGTTATACCCACTTACAGCGTGCACAACCGGTGTTATTTAGCCATTGGTGTATGGCTTATGTAGAAATGCTTGAGCGTGATGAAAGTCGATTACAAGATGCCCAAGCACGAATGAATTATTGCCCACTCGGCAGTGGCGCTCTTGCAGGCACTGCATACCCGATTGACCGCCATGCACTTGCACAAGGGCTAGGATTTACTGGCGCGACTAAGAATAGTTTAGATGGCGTATCTGATCGTGACTTTGTGGTTGAGCTATTAAGCTGCGCGTCTATTTCTATGATCCACTTATCGCGGATGTCTGAAGACCTAATTTTTTATAACTCAGGCGAAGCTGGCTTTATTGAACTGGCCGATAATGTGACCTCGGGTTCATCTTTAATGCCACAGAAAAAAAACCCAGATGCATTAGAGCTAATTCGTGGTAAAACTGGCCGGGTGTTTGGTGCGTTTAGCGCAATGATGATGACTCTAAAAGCACTACCGCTTGCCTACAATAAAGACATGCAAGAAGACAAAGAAGGCATTTTTGATGCCATGCCAACATGGCTTGCGTGTATTCATATGGCACAAGCGTGTATTAAAGGTATAAAAGTGAAAGCAGATAAAACCCTTGCAGCGGCAAAAGGTGGCCACGCGAATGCAACCGAACTTGCTGATTATTTAGTGGCTAAAGGAGTGCCGTTCAGAGAAGGGCATCATATTGTTGGGGTGTTGGTGCAATTAGCTATTAGTGAAGGTAAAACGTTAGAGGAGCTTTCACTAGAGCAGTATAAATCAGTAAATCCAGTGTTTGAAGATGACGTGTATCCGGTACTTGAAATTGATGCCTGTATTAAGGCACGCCAAGCGCTTGGCGGTACATCATTAGAGCAAGTAAGCAAAGCGGTGAAAGACGCGAAAAAAAAACAGCAAATAACGGTTCGTGATGCCAACTTAGATGACGTAGAAGCAATTGCTAAACTCGTACAGCACTGGGCAACAGTAGGCGAAAATTTACCGCGAGCTAAAAGTGATATGGTGCACTCAATTAATGAGTTTGCCGTAACTGAGATAAACGGTCAGGTATCGGGTTGTGCTTCACTTTATATTTACGACACAGGATTAGCTGAAATACGTTCATTAGGCATTGATCCTAAAAGCGCAGTAACGGGGCAGGGACGAGAACTGGTTGAACACTTATTAGTGAAAGCCAAAAAATTGGCACTCAATCGTGTCATCGTTCTGACTCGTGTACCTGACTTTTTCGAAAATCAGCGGTTTAGTTTCTGTGATAAAGAGAGCCTACCTGAAAAAGTAATGAAAGATTGCGAGCTATGTTTACGCAAAGAAAACTGTGATGAAGTCGCAATGGAATATATGTTAAAGCTAAGTAATAGCATGGAGATCCCATGCAAAAACGTGGCTTGAGCAATCCCTAGGATAAAAAACGCACGGTGACCCCGATGCGTTTTTTTTTGAGTAAAATAAAATAATTTTTAAATTAACATACTATTAATTTAAAGTTGGCATATCGTTTGCTTTTATTATTCTGAAGCGAGTTGTTGAGTCAATTAACCAACATAGATTAAACGCGACTGCAGTTATTTACTAACTGCTGCAGGTGGTGTGATTTAAATTTGCGCCAATAATAAAATTTAATACTCAAGAGGATTAATCACATGCAAATTTCAGCGAACAGCCAAGTACAAATGCAAGCATACAATAAAACGCAACAATTAAAGCCTGCAATGGAACAAACTGCTAGCCCTAAAACCCTACAATCTGATACAGTTAGTATATCTCAAGAGGCGATGGCTGCTGCTGGCGGTAGTGCTGATCTCCAGCGTGGTAATACGATTCTTTTACCTCGTCCAAAGTGATAGAAAGGTAGTAAATGTTTTTAGCTGAGTTTTTTGGTCTGTTTTCTTTGTCAGCCCTAGTGACATGGGGCTTTTTAATGGCGTTTTTTTTTAACCTCTTTGTCTACAGCTTAGATGTTAAGAGGAGAACGACTTTATTACTCAGCTCATTAGTTATGGTAGTATCCTATTCCGTGACTGATTACTTATTTACATGGATTTCCTATTACAATACTACTTATTTTGATTGGGCAATACATGATTTAATAACCATAATTTGCCTAATTTTCGTTTACAAATTAAGTAAAACTACGACTCCTTCATTATTATATTTACTAATAGGCCTTTCAATTAATTTGATGTTAGCTTTGCTAATGCATTTAGATATTTTTATTAATAAAAATATTGAACCTTGGTTTTTGTGGGATATATACACGTTTGGAGTGACATTTATAGACCTAGTAATGATTGTTGCTCTAATTGTAGACAAAGACTTCTTAGGATTACACAAACTCAAAAATAAAATAGTATCATTATTCCTAAGACCTAAAATTGCAAGGGATTGTAACTAAGTTGTACATCGATTACAGCATGGTTGATTACGTAAGTGCTTTCACTCAATGGGGTTTTTTAATGGCATTTTTATACTCACTTGTTTCGAGTATTAATAAGCCAGACAAGTCGGTAACATACTTAGCCGCTATTATGTTTTCCTCTTACTTTTGTAGTGATTTTTTTCCGATATTAGAAAATGTATACTTAGACTGGATCCTCTTCGATTATATAACCATTTCTATTATTCTCATTTTATTGAATTTCTGTCTAAAAGCTCCCCTCGCTAGCTATTATATTATTTCAGGCTTACTAATAAATAGTCTGCTAACATTTTTCATTTATTATGACTTATTTGTACGTAATAATATTGATGAATGGTGGCTTTGGAGTGTTTACTCTTTAGGAGTAAACTTTATTGATGTATTAATGATTATTTCTTTGGTAATAAATACAAGTATCTTAAAAAAACGACAGGTAAAAAAACAACTTAATTTAGCTATTCGAAATAATGTTTCAAATGAATGACTTCTTGCTCAACCCATATGTATCTCTTTATCTAGGTGCGTTTGTTCAATGGGGCTTTTTAATGGCTTTTTTATACTCATTAGTAACGAGTATAAATACATCAAAAAAAGAGGCTTTATGGCTATCGCTAATCATGTCAATTTCATACTCTTCAAGCTTGTTCATTGATATTCAAAATATTTCTTACACGCAACTATTACTTTTTGACCTAATGACTATTTTGGCTATTTTAGTGGTAAGTAACTTCATAAATAAAAATACTATAACTTCTTATCTATTATTAGGACTGAGCATAAACTCACTGCTATTTTTTGGTATGCATTTAGATGTGCTAGTCTTTAATAACAGCACACCATGGTGGTTCTGGTCATTTTATTCTTTGGGAATTAATCTGATGGATTTTGTGATGATAGCTATTTTCTTTATTAATAAAGACTTTTTGGGTTTAGTGAGGTTTAAGAACTTTTTACTTCAAGCAAGAGCGAAGCTACCTAGCGCAACATAATGAAACGCTAGGCGTTGAGTTTAATGCTTGGTTTCCCCCAGCCTAGATTGCAGGGCTTTCATTACTATGCTATCAACAAACTCACTCACATCTCCGTTATGGCGCGCAACTTCTTTTACCAAGGTTGATGATATAAAGGTATTACGCTCAGCAGGTGTTAAAAATACACTTTCTAAATCAGGGTTTAAACGGCGGTTCATATTCGCGAGTTGAAATTCATAATCAAAATCAGAAACCGCTCTTATACCTCTAATCAATACATTTGCATTATGGTCGCGAGCCAGATCTGCTAGTAGCCCTGAAAAGCCAATGACTTTTACATTATCTAAATGGCTTAAAATCTCATTTGCTAAATCAACGCGTTCTTCTAAAGTAAAACACGGTTTTTTACTTGGGTTATGAGCAATAGCCACAATAACGGTATCGAACATTTTAGCCGCACGCTGAATTAAATCAGTGTGGCCGTTGGTAAGAGGGTCAAATGTGCCTGGGTAGATTGCGGTCACTTTCATAATATTTACTGTGTTATTATTTTTAGCCGTAGTGTAGCAGTGTTTAGTGTGCAAAGCAGCCTTGTAAGTAAATTGTGAAGAACTTCCTGCCTTGATTGTTTTAACGCTGACTATTTGTTTATACTAGGGCCTGTTGACCTTTCAGGATTAAAATTTGTTCTAACTAGGGACGATTTAATCGTGGCGCGAGGTTTGTAACCTAGTGGGCTAAGTAAAAGCCGAGCAACAAAGAGTTAATCGTCCCTAGGACGAACCTTCAGGCAGCGCGTGTTTGGTATTTATGCTGCGTTATCGCCTATTTATGGGGAATAACCACACTACATAGGCTCTGCCTTGCCAAAATACCAAACACACTGCTGCAAATTCAACCTCGAAAGATAAACAGGCCCTAGTGGATTGTTTTAATGCAGCATCGTATTTTCGAAAATTGAGTAATGAGTATATGAATACCAAGGATAAAATAATTCAAACCAGTATTTCATTGTTTAATGAACATGGTGAAAGAGCAATATCAACTAATCATATTGCATCGAGTTTAGGCATGAGTCCGGGTAATCTGTACTACCACTTTAAAAATAAAGAAGACATTATTCGCCACATATTTGCACTTTATCGTGACCATTTAAGTACTCACTTTAAGCCAGTTGATAAAGGCGACGATGCTTTTGAGCATCTTGGCCCTTATTTAGATTCGCTATTTGAATTAATGTGGCGCTATCATTTTTTTTACGACAACCTTGGCGATATTCTTGCTCGCGATAGCCATTTAAAACAGGGTTACATTGATTTTCAGCAGGAATTACTTGAGCAGGTACGTAACATCATTTTGGCCTTGCGGGATAGTGAAATTATTGCCATTGATGAACAAGATGCCATTGAACTTGCTCATACGCTAAAATTAACGGTTAGCTTTTGGACACCCTATATGAAAGCAAGAAGACTAAGTGGTGTGCTGGTTGAGCAAGATATATACCCTGGTATTGTAAAAGTACTGACTTTATTTAAGGCTTACAGTACAGAAAAAAGCGCAAATAAAATTAATCAGTTAAGAGACAAGTACGCACTTTTAGCAAATGCTGCCCCCCAGAATCCTTAAGCCTGTTGAGTTGGTTAGTTCCTAGGCGTTAAATTTTTTGCTATAATCCGCCGCGCCCAATGCCTGGGTGCGCGAATTCCCGCAGTCTAAGAGTTGAACTATGCTTAAATTTATCGTCAAACTTCACCCTGAAATAGCCATCAAAAGCCGTTCAGTCCGTAAACGCTTTACCAAAGTGTTAGAAAATAACATTAAAATTGTATTGCGTCGTGTTGACGAAAAAGTACAAGTACGTAATAACTGGGATAATATTTCAGTTGTTACAAAACTAGATGATGCTCAAACTCGCCTTGATTTTATTGATAGCTTGCAGCGCATTCCTGGCATCGTACAGTTTATTGAAGTGACCGAAACAGACTTTAAAACCCTTGATGACATCTATCAAAAAACCATTGCGTTAGTTGGCCACACTATTATTGGTAAAACCTTTTGTGTACGTGCTAAGCGCATAGGTCAACATGATTTTACTTCAACTGAATTAGAGCGCTACGTTGGTGGCGGGCTTAATCAACATGTTGAAGGAGCCCGAGTAAAGCTAAGCCGCCCTGAGGTAACGATTCGTTTAGAAATTAAAGACGAAAAAGCCTACATAGTGACGCAAACCCATTTAGGAATGGCGGGCTTTCCACTGCCAACACAAGACGATGTATTATCGCTTATGTCTGGTGGATTTGATTCTGGCGTTGCCAGTTATCAGATGATCCGTAAAGGCGCTCGTACACACTTTTTATTCTTTAACTTAGGTGGCGCTGCCCATGAAATTGGGGTTAAGCAAGCGAGCTACTACCTATGGAAGCAATACAGCTCTACGCATAAAGTTAAGTTTATTACCGTTGATTTTGAACCGGTTGTTGCTGAAATTTTAGAAAACGTTGAGAACAGCCAAATGGGTGTTGTGCTTAAACGTATGATGATGCGAGCGGGTAGTGCCGTTGCTGAAAAACTAAATATTCAAGCTTTGGTAACGGGTGAAAGTATAGGTCAGGTGTCTAGCCAAACCTTAGCTAACTTAAGTGTTATTGACCGTGTAACCGAAACGCTGATTTTACGTCCTCTTATTCAACATGATAAGCAAGAGATCATCAATATAGCGCGCCAAATAGGCACTGCAGAAATGGCAGAAACGATGCCTGAATACTGTGGTGTGATCTCTAAAAAGCCGACGGTTAAAGCCAAAATTGAAGTAATTAAAGCAGAAGAAGAGAAGTTTGATTTTGACGTATTAGATACCGTTATTGATAACGCCCGTGTTATGGATGTGCGCGATATTGATGTTGAGGCTAAGCAAGAGCTTAAAGAGGCAGAATCAGTTACAGAGTTACCAGAGGGAGCGGTTGTTGTTGATATTCGCTCACCTGAAGAAGAAGATGCTTCGCCGCTGGAAATTGAAGGTATTGAAGTTATCCACTTACCGTTTTTCCGCTTAGCAACTAAGTTTGGTGATTTACCTAAAGGTAAAGACTATTACTTATATTGCCAAAAAGGAGTAATGAGCCAATTACAAGCGCTTATTCTTCACGAAGAAGGCTTTAACACCGTAAAAGTATATCGTCCTTGATGGCTTAATATATTAGATGCGCGGATTTATTCCGCGCTTTTTTTTGCCAAAATTTCAGCAAGTAAGGCGTCATTATAAGGTGTTGCAATATGGTGCAGTTTTCCTTGCTCACTTATATAGCCACAAATTGCCATGATCTCAGTTTGCCTATTATGCAAAACGTCTTGATGCATAGATGAGTAATTCTCTGCGGTTAAACTCATCACCTTATAGGCGCGCTCGAGGGCATCAATAAGCTTAATATTAAGTTTAAGCGCGGTCGCAGTGTGGCACGCTTCAGTTAATAAATTAATAATTGAGCTATTAAACTGTGGCGCACGCAACTGGCCGTTTTTTATATTGTACAGAGCGGTTAATGGATTTATGGCAATATTAACCAGTAGCTTTTCAAACCGCAGTTGCTCAATATTATTACTGACAATTAATTGCGGAATAGTGTGTAATTGCGCACTAAGCTGTTTAATATTTTGCATAGCTAGTTGACTACAGCCCCCTAATACACTTTGCCCGTTTCCGGTATGCTGCACAATATTAGGGTTTGATTTGAACCCAGCCATGCTAGTGGTTAAAAAGTACAACGACTGCTGCTTTGTTAACTGTGCATTTAATTGTTCAACATTACCCATGCCATTATGACTCAGTACAATATGGGTATTATTACCAAGATAAGGCTTTACTTGGGCATAGGCTTGTTGCACTGCAAACGCTTTAACAGTGAATAAAACAATTTCAAATTCAGGAGCTTGAGCTAATTGCTGTTGTGAGATGAAAGTAGCGTTAATTTTTTCTGAAGGGGCATCACCACGGCTATAAAAGCGAGTGTTAAGGGTGCCTTTTTTAGTAAGAATATTAACAGTGTGATGTTTCGCTAAGAAATAGCTAAATAACAAGCCAATAGCACCATCACCAACAACAAGTATGTTAGCCATAACGCTTCTTTTTACGTAGTGTTAATAGGGCTTTAGCTAAAAAGTAGCTCGCCGCACCAATAAAGTCGGCAACAAAATCGGCCAGTGATGCTTGTCTGTAAGGAAGGCTATCTTGCATAATTTCTATTGCGGCACCATAGCCGGCTAACAGCAATATTTGTGCATATAACGGCAGTTTAAAGGCTTTATCCATTATAATGGCAAGTAAAAAGAAAATACCAAAATGCGCCACTTTATCTACATGCGGAAATAAGTTTGCAGCCCCTTTTACCTCTTTAGCAAATAAGAAGGTAAATGCGACAATACTAATTAAAAAAATAGCTTGGTAAACACGCCTCGTCACAAAAAATCCTAAAATCGTATAAAAAAGAAGCCTCAGTATATCAAACTAAATTAGTATCGCACCTGAACAAGATGCAGAAAAATGTAAAGATTTATCATTTTAACGTTATAATTGCCGCATAAAATTAAGATTAGCTAGTTAGGAGAACATCATGCCTTCATTTGATATTGTATCTGAAGTAGAAATGAACGAAGCACAAAACGCGGTTGATAACGCCAATCGTGAATTAGAAACACGATTTGATTTTAGAGGGGTCGATGCCTCAATTGAATTAAACGATAAAACAATTAAATTAAAAGCTGAAGCAGATGCTCAGGTTATGCAGTTGTTTGATATTTTAGCTGGGAAAGTTTCTAAGCGTGGAATGGACGTTGCGAGCTTAGAACTTCAAGAGATTTCTCGCGCAGGCAAAAATGTTTTTCGTAACGTTGCACTAAAGCAGGGTATCGAAAAAGATATGGCTAAAAAAGTAGTAAAAGCCATTAAAGATTCTAAAGTAAAAGTGCAAGCGGCTATTCAAGGCGAAGAAGTACGCGTAACGGGTAAAAAGCGTGATGACTTACAAGCTGCTATGCAAGTTGTACGCACTGCCGATTTAGGTCAGCCATTTCAGTTTAAAAACTTCCGCGATTAATTTATTGTTTCGAGCTAGGCACTATAGGCGCTTAGTTCAAAGCAACATGTATTTAGCCAAACACGCTATATTGTTTGGCTTTTTTATTTTTGAATCTATGATAATTACCGCTGTCTCTTATACACATCTCCGAGCCCCGAGCCCGAGCCCCGAGCCCCGAGCCCCCGAGCCCCGAGCCCCAGCCCGAGCCCCGAACCCCGAACCCCAAAATCAAATTGTAGATGTTTAGACGTCCGTTGACATTTTAAGTAAACAGATAACAGATAGGCTCCGGTCTCGTGGGCTCGGAGATGTGTATAAGAGACAGGTGCTTGCTAAACACTTCAAAGGTGTGATTTTTTTAGTAGGATAATCGGGAAGTTGGTGCGTTTTCATTGATGAAGTCAATCCCAACACTGCCCCCGCAACGGTAAAGTTATGCTGTATTTTATTATGGTAACTGAGTCCGGAGACCGGCCTTGATGTAATCTTACTTACTAACATCTTTGCGGTGGGCAGAGATAGGGAACATCATGATAAATAAAACTGCATTGGGTGTGGCTATTTCGGCTGCGCTGTCTTTTTCTGCATCTGCAGAACAAACCATTGAAAGAATAACCGTTACTGCAAATAAATTTGAACAATCAATCAATAATGTACTTGCCAGTGTTAATGTTATTGAACGCATAGATATTGAGCAAGGTAATTACCGAGATTTACCCACACTTCTAAGTACTCAGGTAGGCTTTCAAATAAACTCAAATGGCGGCTTTGGTCAAAACGCTGGTGTGTCCTTGCGTGGTACAGGCTCTGGTGATACGTTAATTTTGATTGATGGTGTTCGTACCGGTTCTGCAACGCTTGGCCAAAAAGCATTGAGTAACGTGCCTTTAAATAGTATTGAACGCATTGAAATAATTAAAGGGTCACGTGCCGCTGTCTATGGCTCTGATGCACTTGCTGGTGTTATTAACATTATTACGCGTGAGTCAGATAACCTTTCTGTTAGTGCAACATTTGGTTCAGACGCTTACCAAGATTATCAAATGGCAGGCTCTGTAAAGTCAAGCGATATGAGGAGTGCATTTAATGCAGGTTTTGAAAAAACAGATGGTTTTGATGTATTGCAAGGTGTAGCGCCAGATGAAGATGGTTATGAGAACAAAAACCTCGGTTTTAAAGTAAATTATAATGATGCACAGTACGGTGATTTTAAGTTATTAGGTCAATACAGCGAAGGCTTTGCTGATTACGATAGTCGCTTTAGTCCTGCCGATAGCACGATTGAACGCAATGACTTTGAAAATTATCAATTGTCTGCTGGTTGGAATAAAAACTATAAAAATCAGTCTCACGGTGTTGATATTGCACTTGTAACTGATGACTCAGATAACACTTATGTTAATTTTTCCACTGGTCTGCCAGTCACAAGTACGTTTATAACTCAGCGTACTCAAATTGATTACAATGGCCAATATCGTTTAGATGATACTTTAAATATTAGTGGCGGTATTAACTGGTATAAAGACGATGTGTCGCGCAGCTCTCAAGTATTTATTGAAGATAGTCGTGACGTGCTTGCAGTATTTGTAGGTGCCTATTACGGTACAGATAAGGTGCTTGCTAATCTAACTGTTCGCCAAGATGATGATGAACAGTTTGGTGATGAAACAACGTATACCGCGGCAGCGGGATATCATTTATCGAGTAATGCAACATTCCGTTTAAGCCAGAGCACAGGGTTTAAAGCGCCTACCTTTAACGATTTATATTACCCTGATTTTGGTAACCCTAATTTACAACCAGAAAAGTCCGTTAACCGTGAGCTTGGCTTAAATGTAGACTTTGATATTGCGCAAGTTGATGTCGCTATTTTTAGAAACGACATTGAGGATAAAATTGATTATGATGCAAACTTTGCATTAGCTAATATTGACGAGGCTCGCTTTGAAGGGGTTGAATTTAGTCTTTCTCAGCAGGTTTTTGGTTTTGATAGTCACCTTAATTTTGCATATTTAAGTGCGCAGAACAAAGAAACAGGCGCAGAGTTGCGTAATGTTGCTAAGCGTACATTTAATTGGGAGCTTAAAAAACAGTTTGGTAACTTTGATGCGCGTATCGATATGCAGTATCGCAGCGATCGTCAAGGTGCACAAACCCACTTAGGCTCTTACACACTATGGAATTTAGCGGGTAATTATCAAGTTAATCAAAATATTGAAGTATCGCTTCGCGTAGAAAACCTGTTCGATAAACAGTACAACGCCGTTGATTCACATCTAAGTTCTACAACAGCTCAAGCGTATTACTATAATACACCAGAACGTCGCTTGTTTGCTGGTATAAGCTATGAGTTTTAATTACTGAATTAGCACATATAATAAATGCCCGAATTTAAATCGGGCTTTTTAATGTGTTATTCCGTTAAAAACTCGCTAAATTCGGTTTCAAACTTGTGCAATTTAGGTGCAATTAAAATACTACAGTAGCCTTGTTCTGGGTTTTCATTGTAGTAGTCTTGGTGAAAACTTTCAGCAGGGTAAAAAGTGGTTGCTGGGCTTACCTCGGTTACTATAGGTTCGCTAACATGAGTTTGCAGCTCTGCAATAACGGCCTGTGTTTGCAATTGTTGTTGCTGATCATGGTAATACACAACGCTGCGGTATTGAGTACCTATATCGTTACCTTGGCGATTTAACTGGGTGGCATCATGCAAGGTAAAAAACATTGCGAGTAAGGTTTCAAAGCTTATCACACTAGAATCAAATTCAACCTTAATCACTTCTGCATGCCCGCTATTGCCTGTGCAAATAGCTTTGTAGGTTGGGTTATCAGTGTGCCCGCCCGTGTAACCAGAACAAACACTGAGTACACCTTTAACACGCCTAAATGCCGCATCAATACACCAAAAACAGCCGCCGCCGAGTGTTGCTACCTGTGTGGTCGAACTCATAAGTACTTCCTCAATTATATGGTTATATGCACCAAAATAGCGCCGTAACAGCTAATTACGACGCTCAGAGTGACTTAGATCTCTTTAAGTGGTTTTTCAGCTGCTTGTTTATCTAGCTTTTGCTGTAAAAACTCTGGTGATTGTGTATTTCGCGCTAGTGCGTAATAGGCAGCTGGCACCACAAACAGAGTCAGTATGGTGGCAACCGTTACGCCGGTAAATACCACTACACCAATTACCATTCTACTTTCCGAGCCAGGCCCTGAGGCGAGTACCAAAGGTACCGCGCTCATAACTGTGGTTAGGGAGGTCATTATAATAGGACGTAAACGCTGGGTAGCGGCTTGTAAAATAGCTTCACTAAATTCCAACCCTTTATCACGTAACTGATTGGTAAATTCAACAATCAGAATACCGTTTTTAGCGCTTAACCCGATGAGCATCACAATACCAATTTGGCTGTATATATTAAGTGTTAAGCCCATACTCCATAGGCCAAACATAGCACCCATTAGCCCAAGTGGAACGGTGAGCATAATAACAAGCGGATGCATAAAGCTTTCAAACTGAGCAGCGAGCACTAAAAAGGTCACGGTCAATGCCAGCACAAACACGTAGGTCATAGCTGAGGCACCTTCATAAAACAATTGTGACTCACCTTTGTAATCAATGGCGCCATCAATGTCATTTTCTTCTGCGGCAACATTGTTTAAAAAGTTTAGTGCTTGTTCTAGCGTATAGCCATCAGCTAAGTTGGCACTTAGAGTAATTGCACGCATACGGTTATAGCGATTTAAACGCGAGGCGGTGGCTTCTTCTTTCAAGCTTATAAGGCTGTCGAGTGGCACCAATTCATTGCTGCGAGATTTAAGGTAAATATTTGAAATATCAGTAGGGTTTGCAAAGTCTTCTTTAGTTCCCTTTAAAATTACATCGTACTCTTCACCGCGGTCAATAAAAGTGGTTACACGGCGTTGGCCAAGCATGGTTTCAAGTGTACGTCCCACATCTGAGACTGATACGCCTAAATCAGCGGCTTTATTTTTATCAATACTGACTAAAAATTGTGGGAAGGTTTCTTTATAATCATGATCAATGCGCACTAACCCAGGGTTTTTCTCTGCACGTTTAATAATTCTATCGCGCCAATCAGCTAGCTGAGCATAATCATTACCTTGTAAAACAAACTCTATCGGTCGCGATGAACCACCACCGCCAATACCACGGCGCATAATTGCAAAAGCACGTACATCGGTGACTTCTTGCATTTTACCGCTTATTTCATCCATGACTTCCCAGGTTGAGCGTTTGCGTTTATCCCAATCCGCCATACCAACAATGGCTACACCACCACTGCCACCCCAACCTGGAACTCGCACTAAAACTCGGCTTAGTTCGCCAGATTCAGAGTAAGGCATTAAGCGTTCTTCTATCTTTGCCATATTAGCGGCATTATTCTCATAGCTAGCCCCTTCAGGGCCATTCATAAGTACAAAAAAGGTACCACGGTCTTCTTTAGGGGTAAGTTCAGACGGTATTTGTAAAAATAATGAATAACTAACAAACCCAGCTAAAACTAAGCTCAGCATTAAGCCCCATTTGCGGGTCATGTTTGACGCTAAAGCGTTACGGTATCCATTTTCTAATTTAGTAAAAAAGCGATCCATTGCTTGGCTAAATTTACTTTCTTTTTCAGAGGCCTTTAAAACCTTTGAACACAATGCCGGAGAGAGTGTTAATGCAGTAATACTGGAGAAGAACACGGCTGCACTCACCGCCATTGCAAATTCTGTAAATAGTGCGCCTATTCGTCCTTCCATAAACACCAATGGTACAAACACAGAGATCAGTACTAGGGTGGTGGCTATAATTGCAAAGCCTACCTCACGGGCGCCGCGATAAGCTGCCAATAAAGGCGGCTCACCAAGTTCTATGCGGCGGTGAATATTCTCTAGCATTACAATGGCATCATCTACCACTAAGCCTATTGCTAATACTAGTGCCAGTAGAGTTAATAAGTTAATTGAATAACCCATTGCTAATAAAAACATAAAACTACCGACTAAGGCGACCGGTACGGTGACCGCAGGAATAAGTGTGGCGCGAATATTACCTAAAAATATAAAGATAATAAGCACTACTAAGCCCATAGAAATTGCTAAAGTTTTATAAACCTCATTAATTGATTCTTTGATAAATACTGAAGAGTCGTAACTGTCTTCGATAGTGGTGCCTTCTGGTAGGTTACGCTTAATCTTTTCCAGTTCACTGCGGGCATTATCAACTACTGTAAGAGTATTTGCTTTGGCTTGTTTAACAATACCCATACCAATCATATTACGGCCATTTCCGCGAAATAAGCTTTCATCATCGGCGGCTTCTAATTTTACGTCAGCCACTTCGCCTAGACGTACTAAATAACCATCTTCGCCTCGCTTAATGACAAGGTTTTGAAAATCACGTTGGTTTTTATAGCTGCGTGCAGTGCGCACAGTAAAATCACGGTCTACCGATTCAATTTCACCCGCCGGAAGCTCTACATTTTCACTGCGTAGTGTTTGCTCTATATCACTAGAGGTAATGCCACGAGCTGCCATCGCTTGGCGGTTAAGCCATACTTTCATGGCATACTTTCGCTCTCCCCCAATACGCACATTTGATACACCATCAACAACGGCTAAACGGTCGACAATAAAACGCTGTGCATAATCAGAAAGTTGCAATGAATCCATGGTTTCACTGTTAAGTACAAACCACGCGATAGGGCTTTCGTCACTATTTGATTTTGATACTTCAGGAGGGCGTACTTGCTCTGGTAGGCTGTCTAATGCCCGTGCAACACGTTCTCGTACATCGTTAGAGGCATCGTCTATATCGCGGTTAATATTAAACTCAATGGTAATGTTTGAGCGGCCATTACGACTCGATGAGTTAATACTTTTAATACCCTCAATCCCCGAAATACGGTTCTCGATAACTTGGGTTATTTTTGTTTCAATAATTTCAGCAGATGCACCGGTATATTCAGTACTAATATTTACAATCGGTGTTTCAATATCTGGATACTCACGCAAAGGCAGCATACTAAAAGCAACTAAGCCAAAAGTGAGTAACAGTAAGTTAATAACAATCGCAAAAACGGGGCGTTTGACGCTAGTATCGGTAATTTTCACGTGTTACCCCTTAACGCTTACTTTGCTACCAGAGCGGATTTTGATTATTCCCTCGGTAACAATCTGCTGGCCGTTCTTTAACCCCTTGTCTATTGCAACCCAGCCATTGTTTCTACTTGCAACATGTACCTCTATGCGATTAGCTATGCCATCTTCAATTTGAAAAACATAATGTTTATCTTGCAGAGGAATAATTGCTTTTTCAGGCACCATTAGCGCTTGATTGCTGCTTAGCTCTAGTGCAGTTTTAAGTAGCATACCAGGGCGAAGTAAACCCGATTTATTAGCAAAACTGGCTGTTACTTCTACACTGCGAGTGATTGAATCAATACGTGAGCTTATATGGGTTACTTTACCGGTGAATGTTTGATCAGGGTAAGCATCGTTTTGAGTGCGAACAGTCATTCCGTTTTTCAGTTGAGCTAAATACTTTTCAGGCACTTTAAAATCAACTTTTATGATACTGATATCATCTAAGGTTGTAATTATCGTGCTGTTACTAATATAAGCGCCTACCGATATTTCGCGTTTACCCAGTAACCCAGAAAAAGGCGCGGTAATAGCCATTTCATTGAGTTTAGTTTTGGCACTTTCAAGTTGAGCTTCGCTGGCATCAACACGGGCTAGCTGTTCTTCAAGTAACGACTTGGCAGTCGCTTGTGAGCGAGAAAGTTCGGTAAGCCTAGCTAATTGGCGTTTTTCTTCTTGTAAATTAATGCTAAGTTCTTTTACTGCAAATTGTTCTTGTTGGTTTTGCAGTTGCACTAATTTTTGTCCTTTGCTGACCAAGTCGCCGTCTTCAAAGTAAATGCTGGTGACATAATCGTTTTGTGCGCTTTTAATGTAAATAGCCTGATTAGCACGGGCACTGCCAATGGCTTCAATCATAATGGCATTTTCTTGCGACTCGACAGTGTGCGCAGAGACTTGTGTTGTCATTGCCGAGTAATCAGCTTGCTCGCCCTGTGATGCGGGCAAATATAAATAAACGCTAAAAATTATTAGTACCGAAATAATAAATGGAAATAGGGCTTTGCCGGATTGTTTAGAGTGCATTGTTTTCATACCTGAAAATAGATTATAAGTATTGTACGAAATCAGGACAAAAAAAGGCGGTTATGTATCTCATTAATTTGTGCGTTAGGCGTAAAAATAACTGATACTTAGTCATTGCGCATATTTAACAGTAATAATAGGAGTTAATTGATGAACTTCAAAACATCATGCAAACGCTGTTTAACACTGAGAAAGTTAGTATTGTGGGCTATTATTATGTTTATATTTTATATGGCGTTTTTTCAGTATGGCTAATATAAAAAAACACACACTTAAATACCGAGCGCAAGGCGCTAAAAATGGGATTGAAATACTGGTCGTAGGTAGCATTGGTTTAATCTTCATCATGCTATTTAATTTATTGCGTCCAGGTGAAATCAGTATTATTGAATTTTTTTTAGTAAGTTTATGTATTGCAGCAATTTTAATTGGATTTTTTAAAACACAAGAACCTTTTTATAGTATTATTTTAACTGAGCAGCAATTAACATATCAGCATAAGTACGGGCAATGGGATTTACACCAAGAAAATCTCCACCATTGCGGTATTCCTAAAGTTGATAACGGTATTGATCATCTTGAGCTGAACGCGATTGGTATTAAGTTAAATGATATAGATACATTTTTAGCTGCTTTAGCACCAAGAATTGCGGGTAAATTACTAATAGAACAGCGGCACTTATTTATGCAAGTTGTTCAAAAAAATTGCAAAAATGGGCATTGCCCATCAGAATGGTTAGTTGAAGATAATAAATTTAGGTCAAAAAAAGGAATTGACTATAATGGGCTTATAGCGATGTTTGCTAATAGGGCTAAGCATCTTCAGCTTTTAACAGGGTATGACTTACTGTTACCTGCCAGTGTAATAGAAAGTGATATTTGGGAATTTTGCGCAAATTTAAATAAATGGAAGCGTGATCCCTCTCAGTTTATCAAGTCGCAGTGTGAATAATAATATAAGCACTCACTGCGGGATTAGGAATAACTATGAGTCAAGACAGATCTTTTATTAAAAGTGGTCGAAACACCATAATTCACAAAGACAGAAAACTAGATTTAGTGATTGTTAATGGTGAGGAACATCCTCGAATTAAAGTAACAGCAAATGGCCTTGAACCATTTAAAGAAGAGCTGCCAAAAAACCGCCGTGATGCAAAAGAGCGCTACTTAGATATGGTTTATATTGCAAGTCCAGATGTATTTAGCGAGGAGAAACAGTTGTTGTTTATTCAATCCTTAGATGGCCGCGAATATAAAGTAGATTACAGTAAAGTTGGCACTAAGTTATTTGTTCGTATTCATCAAGATAGCTATTTATAATTTATAATGGCACTTTTTTTGCTTTACAGTCTTATTAGATAATTTTAAGACACAAAGGTGCTTAGTATGAAAGCAATTTCGTTAATACCACTTATGGCATGCTTGCTTTTGGCTGCATGTGGAGGGGGAGACGGTGCTGATAACAGTGATATTAAAACGTCAGTATTTGCAGGTAACGATCTCCAAGTTGTAGAAAAATCAGAGTTTACTATTTCTGCAAAAGGCTCTCCTGCAGATGGTATTTTTACTTGGCAGCGTGTAAGCGGTCCTATTATAGATGTGTTTCCGCTTGAAGGGGCTGAACAAACCATCACTGCACCGGATGTAAAATCTGATAGTGAATTGGTCTTAAGGGTAAGCTATCAAACGCCAGATGGTAGTTTAGTGAATGACGAGTTGAGTGTTTTCATTTCCTCTAATAATCAGCTTCCTCTTGCTGTTGTTACTCAAGTTGCTCCTGCAAACTTACCCTCAGTTTATAAAGATACTGTAACCCTTAGTGGTTTAACTTCCACAGACCCCGATGAAAATGGCGAAATTAGTAGTTACTTGTGGCAATTATTATCTGGGCCTGATTTAACAATTGATAGCTATACCAATCCAACGCTTAGTTTTCCTCATCCATTATTAGAAAATAACACCAACTTAAAATGGCAACTCACCGTAACGGATGATGAGGGCGGGGTATCTGCATCACAATTTGATATGACTCTCAATAAAACAGCCCAAGTGATTATTGCCGATGCGGGTGCAGACCAAACAGTAGAAGAGTTTGATAAGGTTATTTTAGATGCGACGGCAAGCGAAGCGGCAACTCAGACTTATCAATGTAAGTGGCAACAACTTACCGGAAATACCGAAGCTCTTCTTGAACCGCAGTCATGTACTGCTAGCTTTTTCGCCTCTGATATTGATTTAAATGCAACTCTTAGCTTTGAAGTACAAGTTATGGATTTAAAAGGGCGTACCGACACAGATACTGTATTTATTGATGTAACACCTAAAGCGCTTGGGTTAATAAACGATACTGGGCTGGGTGAGTGTTATAACAATACTCAACGTATTAATTGTAATAATGATGAGTTTCCAGCTCAAGATGCTGATCTTGGGCGTGATAGTTTTGCCAATCGTTTAGGTAAAGTGGGTAAAGGGAATTTGGCTTTTGATTACACCAAACTTAATGAGTTTGCCGATGAGCTTCTTGATGATGCGTCGAACTTTAGCTGTATTCGCGATAATACTACCGGCCTTGTTTGGGAAGTGAAAAGTCCTTATTCCGGTGTGTTACCAAATACCTCACTGCGTGATGGACAAAACCGCTATATTTGGCAAGGGACTGTCAATAGTGGCGATGTAACGGGTAGTGCTAATACTACGTGCCCAAATAATACTGATTGTGGATTGCAAACCTATATAGATGAAGTTAACGCGCTTGATTTTTGTGGTGGCAGTAATTGGCGTTTACCCACTTATTCTGAGCTGTTAGGTTTAATCGACTACGGTAAACAAGGGCAAAATGTATTGATAGATACTGCATTTTTCCCTAATACACCATCGACTAATAGTGTCGGGCATTTACGCTACTGGACTTCACAGACCGCGGTTGATGGTGCCAGTTTATCTCAGGCTTACACTATCGATATGATGGATGGCAACGATTTAGCCTATCCAAAAGATAATACCGCTTACGTGCGCTTAGTTAGAAATCGTTAAGGTGATTATTATGAAATTAATTAAAGTCTCTATGTTATTAGCCTTGGGATTGAGCCAGTCACTTGCAGCGCAGCAGTGTTATGAAGAAGTTGCGACTAGCGATGATACCGACCGATTTGTGATTAATATTGATGGCACTGTGTCAGATACTAAAACAGGGCTGATGTGGCAACGCTGTAATTATGGCCAAGTTTATAATAGCGAAACAACTAGCTGCGATGGTGATACTCAGCCACTAAATTGGCAAGCTTCACTTAAAGGCGCAGTTAATGACAGCACAGCAGATTATAACGACTGGCAAGTACCAAGTATTAAAGAGTTAGCCAGTATAGTAGATCACCGTTGTACCGATCCAAGTATTAATGCGGATATTTTTTTAGCAACGCAGTCGCAAAATTATTGGTCTAACACCTCAGGTATTAGCAATATAAATTCGGCATGGGTTTATCAATTTTCCAGTGGTTTAAATAGCTTACATGCTAAAACAAGTAACGTATATTTACGCCTAGTACGCTATGAGAAGTAGTTAATTAATGTATTAGCGAATCTAAAAATGCGCTTTTATTTAGTTTAGCCTTTTTATTTACACTATTTTAATAATAAAGCCTGGTTGTAGTTGTCACCCAGGCTATTTTTTTGCCATTATAGGCCGTGAATTAACGACCAAGGACTATAAAGGTGTATTTAAGCTATTTTGGTTTACAAGAAAAGCCATTCTCAATTTCGCCTAACCCCCATTACTTATTTTTAAGTGAACGCCACAAAGAAGCATTAGCACACCTTACTTATGGGTTAGGTGAAGACGGTGGTTTTGTGCTGTTAACAGGTGAAGTGGGTACGGGTAAAACCACCATAACGCGTAGTATGTTAGAGCGACTGCCTGAAAATACCCAAGTAGCAATGATCCATAATCCTGCGTTATCAGAACTTGAACTGTTAGCCAGTATTTGCGATGAATTACAAATAACTTACGACGCCAAAAATGCAACCCTGAAAAGTTTAACGGATGTGATTAAAAAGCACCTTGAGTTTAATAATAAAGCGGGGGGGCATACTATTTTGATTATTGATGAAGCACAATTGCTTGCCCCTGATGTGCTAGAACAACTTCGCTTATTAACCAATATTGAAACGGATCATAAAAAGTTATTACAAATAGTATTAGTAGGGCAGCCTGAGTTACAGGTACTTCTAAAGCGAAATGAGTTAAGGCAGCTGGCACAGCGTATTACTGCCAGATATCACTTGTTAGCACTAACACCAGGGCAAACCATTGCTTATATTCAACATCGGCTGCATATTGCAGGTTGTGACAAGAAAATATTTTCAATGGAAGCAATGCAAATGGTGCATCAGCTCACAGGCGGTGTGCCACGATTAATGAATCTGGTGTGTGAACGCGCATTAGTAGGGGCATTTTCGAAACAACAAGAAATTGTTGGCAGTGATATTGTTAAACAAGCGGCGAGTGAATCTTTACCTATCGACTTTATTGTTACAAATAATAAGGTGAGTAAAACAGGTTCGATTTGGCCTTATAGCGCTGCTGCGTTAATGCTTTTTGGTGCAGGAATTGGCCTGTCTTTTATTTTTTAGTTAGGTGATTCATGTCTTATTTATTAGATGCGTTAAAGCAGTCAAAGCACGATACCATGAGCGCTGAGCAATATGACTTGCAAGCGCAACAATTAAAACAACAACGCCAGTTG
Source organism: Pseudoalteromonas sp. Scap03 (assembly GCF_013393115.1). Lineage (GTDB taxonomy): Bacteria > Pseudomonadota > Gammaproteobacteria > Enterobacterales > Alteromonadaceae > Pseudoalteromonas. The sequence continues at coordinate 1,711,098 of NZ_VDEU01000001.1, forward strand.
ATGACCTATCGTCGAATTAGTTTTTTACTCGCAGGAAGTTTATTGGCAACGGGTATATTGGCCAGTGGCTTCTTTGTCGGCAAGTGGGCGCAACAAGAAAATGTAACCGTTAAAAATGAGCCTGTTCAAAATGACCTTAGTCAAAAAGAGTCAGGGGTTGTAGAAAAACCAACAACAAATGCAGAGGAAGTACAAAGAACGGTTGCTCAAACAGTAACAACTCCTCAAGCGCCCATTGTAACAGCTGCGCCTAACAATTCTGTGCCGCTGGCAGGGCAGTTGGTTTATGTACAAACCCCAACGGGTGTACAGCAAATGTTGCTGACGCCACAAGGACAATATTTACCTATGAGCGTTAATCAAGCGTCTCAAGGGCAAACGCAAAATTTCTCGACGCAGAATAACGCTTCATCTAGTTTTCAATCACCGAGCAGTCAACCGCAAAGTGTCCCAACTCAATCAGCGAAAAGAACACTTACTGCAGATGAGTTGAGTAAATATAAGGTGTTAGGTAAACCACTTAATCAAAATGTGCCTGCGCAGCCAGAGTCAAATGATGAACTTGATACGGTTCCCGATACGCTGAAAAATGCGTTTGCGCAAGCCGTTAATAGTACAGAAACAACAGCCGACTATGAAGTAACTCAAGGCTCTCGCCTTTCATCACGAGTACAGCCTGTTGAGCTACTTCCTGATGGCTTACAAAGTATGTTACCAAGTATTAAGTATCAGGCGCACATTTATTCTTCAGCTGCGGATAAACGCTGGATAAAGCTCAATGGCAGAGAGCTATATGAAGGGGAGTCTATTGGTGCGTTGAAGCTGTTAGAAATAGCGCCAGATCAGAGCGTACTTGATTTCGATGGTTATGAATTTAGCTTAAAAGCCTTGCAAGATTGGCCACAATAGTGGCCAATTAACTAAAGATAGAGTGCTTATAAAAGCCTTCTAAATCTATATTATATTCATTGGGTTTTATTGCTGATTCAAGCGTGTCCTTCGTTCTTTTATTTGCTAAATCAACGTCTTGAACTTCAGTGTAACGCCCATGTTTTGCATTGAAAAACGTTTTTACTACTGGCTTTAATGGTGTTGCTGGATTGCTTTGAGTAACGAGTCCCACCTTTTGGCTTGAGAGTTTTACCAGTGTGCCCACAGGGTGAATACCAATGCACTGAATAAACTTATTAAGTAGCACCCCATCAAAGCTATCTGGGCAGCCTTGCTTTAAAATTTTAAATGCTCTAATTGGCTCCATGCCTGCTTTATAAACCCGTTCAGCGGTTAATGCATCATAAACATCAACAATAGACGCCATACGAACGTACTGGCTTATTTCATTGCCTTGTTTGCCAAAGGGATAGCCTTTACCATCTAAACGCTCGTGATGCATACCTGCAATATCTACGGCAATCCCCGTTAATCCTGCGTCTTCTAGTATCTCTTTGCTAAAGAGCGCATGATTCTGCATCACTTTGAATTCTTCGTCCGTATAACGACCTGGTTTGTTGAGAATAGCATCAGGGATTTTTATTTTTCCCATATCATGTAAAAGAGCGCCAGTGGCAAGTTCTTCAATAATTGCTTTTTCAATACCGAGATGTTTGGCAAAAATACTCATCAAAATAGACACATTTATCGAGTGCTCTAACAAATAGGCATCTTTTTGGCGCATTTGTGTAATGCACGCTAGAGCATCTTGATTTCTAAATACGGAGTCAATAAACCCACTAGCCAGTTCTTTAAAAGGCGCAACATCAACAGTACGCCCAGACTCTATATCGCCAAAAGCTTTGGTTTGCAGGTTTTTTGCTTCATCGTAAAGCTTTTTAGCTTTACTCATTTCTTGCTCAGCACTGTGGGTAATTAACCAAGGATCGCGCTTTTTGATTTCGTGCTGAGTAGGTAAGGTTGCTTGTGTTTCAGGTGCTTCAGATTCGAGCATTTTATCAGGGTCGATTTCAACCTCTAAAATTCCTGATTTTATTAATTTATCAATTCCACTTTGAGTTTTAACCCAGCCTTGGTTTTTTATTCTAATGCTACCAGTTTGTTTAACAACTTTTTGTACAAACATACCAGGCTTTAGCTGTGAAGTAGGAATGATTTTCAAAGTGAACTCTAATTAACAGTTATTATTTTTTAAATTAACAAATAAATGCGTAGATAGGAATAAAAAAGGCATCAAATAGATGCCTTTATTTAGATTAATGCATTAATTGCTATTCATCATCTTCAACAAGGGTCATCAACGAGGTGTTACCGCCTGATGCCGTCGTGTCTATACTGATTGTTTTTTCAGTAATTAAGCGCTTAATTAGCGTGTCGTAATACTCAGAGCTGATCACTGGTAGTATTGCGCCTTTACGTTGTGCAAGCTGTTGGCTGAAGTAGCCTAAGCGAGAAGAACGTGCAGCAACTACCGCACCGGCTAGGTGAGGATGCGCCAATATCGCTTGTAATTGATTTGGTTTAGCTACTTGGAAAACACCTTCAGCAACGCCAGTCGCAATAAACTTATCTCTAAAAGCAACCGCTTCATCATAAAATATTTCAGATGCTACCGTTATTACCGTGTTACCAGCAGCAAGCGCGGTAATAATCGATAGTGCCCAAAAGTTAAATGAGGTGCTCTTATCTGCGTAACATACTACACAGCCGCGTGCTTCAAGGTGAAGAGTGTTTGACTCACCCGTTGGCCCCGGTAAGGTTGTATATTTGCGCATGTGCTTTTCTAAGCGGTTTAACTGAGCACGTGCATCGGCAAGCGTTAACGCTAAATCGTCTGCAAGATCATCAATAATTTCAACGGTTGCTACTTTCGCTAATAACTGACGCACCGCAGAAACACGATCATTCAGTGGTGTTGCACGCCAAATTTTTTCATCGCGCATAGAGTTAACCATTAGCTTTTCTACTTGCTCATTTGCGCCACTGTAGTGGTGTAAATCAAGCTCGTCTGGCGTTAGGTTAGTCATTTGTACGTTATCTGGTGATGCTTTTTCTTTAATTAAGCGTTGTAGGTAGTTTGGTCCACCGGCTTTAGGGCCAGTACCCGATAGTCCACGGCCACCAAATGGTTGCACGCCAACAATCGCACCAATCATATTACGGTTTACGTAAACATTACCTGCGCGCGACATTTTAGCTAGGTGTTCACAGCGCTCTTCAATACGAGAATGAATACCCATTGTTAAGCCGTAACCGGTGTTGTTAATTTGGTCGACAACACTATCAAGCTCACTCGCTTTAAAGCGGATCACATGTACACATGGGCCAAATACTTCACGCTTTAATACCGATAAGTCTTTGATTTCGTATAAACGTGGTGCAAAGAAAAATGCGCCATTTTCGCTGTTATCAGGAATTTTACACTCGTAGTGAAGTGTTGCATTACCTTTTAGGTATTCAACATGAGCATTAAGTGTTTTCAGCGCTTTTTCATCAATTACAGGGCCTACGTCTGTAGAGAGTAATGATGGGTCGCCAATATGTAACTCAGCAAGTGCGCCTTTGATCATATCGATAATGCCATCAGCAACATCTTCTTGAATAAAGAGCACGCGTAATGCCGAACAACGTTGACCGGCACTTTGGAAACCAGAACTGATAACATCATCAACAACTTGCTCAGGAAGCGCAGTTGAGTCAACAATCATACAGTTTTGACCGCCAGTTTCTGCAATTAAAGGTACTTGAATATCGTTACGTGCAGCTAATGTTTGCGAAATAAGCGTGCCCGTTTCAGTTGAACCTGTAAACATAACAGCTTGAATGCGCTCATCTGGCACAATGGTTTTACCTACTTCGCTACCGCGAGCAATCACAGGCTGTACAACGTGCTCAGGTAAACCAACAGAAAGCATTAATTCAATAGCGCGTAGGGCAATTAAGCTCGTCTGTTCTGCAGGTTTTGCAATTACAGTGTTACCCGTAACGATAGCAGCTGCAACTTGACCTAAGAAAATAGCGAGTGGGAAGTTCCATGGGCTAATACATAAAATCACACCACGAGCTTCAAAGCGCTCATCTTGAGCAAGCTCTTCAGCACGGGCAGCGTAGTAACGACAAAAATCAACCGCTTCGCGTACTTCATCAATACCATCTTGTGCCACTTTACCTGCTTCTTTGATACAGATAGCAACAAGTTCATCATGATGACGCTCTAAAATATCAGCAACGCGACGCAATAAATTAGCGCGCTCTTTTACTGGCGTTTGTGACCATGATTCAAAAGCGGTTTCAGCGTTGGCTAGCAACACTTTCATTTCATCGCTATTTTGTAATTTCACATGGCCAATAATTTCTTTATGGTTTGCTGGGTTTTTAACTGCCAGCGCGCCCTCTGGTACTTGGCTTTCTTCAATTAAGTGCTCTTCAAACCAAGTGTCTAAATTTTCTTTAAACGGGGTTATCACGTTAATATCAGTTAAATCCATACCCTTTGAGTTGGCACGTTCTTCACCGTATAAATCAATTGGCATTTTTATTTGCGTGTTGTACTTATTACGTAATCCTTGCAGTGTTTCAACAGGATCTGGTAATAATGCTTCAACCGGTTGGGTGGTATCTACAATGGCATTTACAAAAGATGAGTTAGCACCATTTTCTAGTAAACGACGAACAAGGTAAGCAAGTAGGTCTTCGTGCTGGCCTACTGGTGCGTATACACGACACTGGATTTTTTCTTCATTAACGATTTGGTCAAATAAAGATTCACCCATACCGTGCAGACGTTGGAATTCAAAACCTTGGTTATCACCTTTCGCTACTTCTAAAATAGTCGCTGCAGTATAGGCGTTGTGTGTTGCAAATTGCGGGTAAAGCACATCTCGTGCTTCAAGCATTTTAATCGCACATGCTTTGTATGACACATCTGTGGTTGCTTTACGGGTAAATACCGGGAAGAAGTCTAAACCATCTTGTTGCGTGGTTTTGATTTCGGTATCCCAGTATGCGCCTTTTACTAAACGCACCATCATTTTACGACCCACACGGGTTGCTAGGTCTGTTAGCCATTCAATAACAAAAATAGCGCGTTTTTGATACGCCTGAACCGCTAAACCAAAACCTTGCCAATCGCCAAGGTCGTCATCGCTAAATACCGCTTCAATAACATCGAGAGAAATATCCAAACGGTCTGCTTCTTCAGCATCAACAGTAAAACCGATGTCGTATTTTTTAGCGGCAAGAGCAAGTTCTTTTAGTTTTGGAACGATTTCTTCCATCACGCGTTCTTTATGAGTAAATTCATAACGCGGATGAATAGCCGATAACTTTACAGAAATGCCCGGGCTTTTAATCGGGCCACGACCATTCGCCGCTTTACCGATAGCATGAATTGCATTCATGTAGCTGTCGAAATAACGCTTAGCGTCTTTCATTGTGCGAGCGCCTTCACCTAGCATATCGTATGAATATACATAGCCTTTTTGCTCTTTTTCAGCCGCGCGCTCAATTGCTTCGTTAATGGTACGACCCATTACGAATTGCTTACCCATTATCTTCATCGCAAAGTTCACAGACTTACGAATAACTGGCTCGCCTAAACGACCAATTGTTTTTTTAAGTATGCCAAACTGCTGCTCTTTCGTTTTGTCGTTATAGTTAACCATTTTACCGGTTACTAGTAATCCCCAAGACGAGGCATTAACGAATAAAGAATCACTACTACCTAAGTGAGAGCTCCAATCGCCATTTGCTAATTTATCACGTATTAATGTTTCTTGAGTTGCTTTATCAGGAACGCGAAGCAATGCTTCGGCTAAACACATTAATACCACACCTTCTTCACTCGATAGTGAAAATTCATTTAATAGCGCATCAACACCGCTTTGACCATCTTGGTCTTTACGAATGTTTAAAACTATTTGGCGAGCTCTTTCCCATGCACGGCTTCGTGCTTTAACACCGACTTCTGCAAGTGGTAAAATGTGATCAATAACCGCATTTTCATCAATACGGTAAAAGTCACGGATCTTCTGTCTGATCGGACAAGTCGTTGTTAAATCGCCATTGAATAACATAAGCAACCCTCAGGAGTGTTAAGACTTAGGATAATTGTTAATTACCGCTAAATGTTGTTGGTGTAAAGCGTGCATTCTAATTAAAATCCAGCAGAATATGCTGGTTAATTTCGCCGTTTTACGATAATTTACAGGGCATATTATTAACTTATCCATATAAAATACTGATATGACTAATCCGAATAGATTACGCCTGCTTGATCGTATCGATATATCAATTTTAGACGTTTTGCAGCGCAATGGTAGAATTTCAAATGTTAACCTCGCAAAGCAGGTGAATTTAAGCCCCAGTCCCTGTTTAGATAGGGTTAAACGTTTAGAGCAAGAGGGCTATATTGAAGGGTATTTCGCTAAATTAAGTGAGGAAAAACTTAATCAAAGCTTATTGGCCCATGTGCAGGTATCATTAGTTACCTCAAATACAGCCGTATTTAAAGTATTTCGTGAACACATTCTTAAAATTAAGCAGGTTGTTGAGTGTGATATGGTAGCGGGTGGTTATGACTATTTATTAAAAATTCGCATTTCCAACATGGACGAATACAGAGAAGTATTAGGTGATTTGGTTGATATTCCGGGAGTGGGCACACACCACACTTACATGGTAATAGAAAAAATCAAACAAGACCCTGGGCTTCGTTTAGATATATAACGCAGGTATTTTTTTAAAGATAAAATATAGCAGGCATAAAAAAAGCATCATATGATGCTTTTTTTATGCCTGCTATATTAAGTTAAGCTTATGCCCAACCTTCATAGCGTTTTCTTCGTGATAACACGATAGTTAAGATAATCCCTAAGAACAAACCTAAAAATGCAATGGCTCCACCGTAAGTAAGTAGCTGGCGTTTTTCTTTAGCGCTGGTTGCTTGTTTTAGTTGTTGTTCTTGAGAAAGCTCACCTTGTAACTGACTAATTTGTGCTAATAGTTGCGCGTTTTGTTCGGTTAACTGTGTGTTTTGCTCTTGCAGCTCAGGTAACTCAACTTGCGCTTGGCGAAGTCTATTTTGCATAGTGCTTATTTCATTATTGAGGGCTTGGTATTGTTGTTTTAAACCCGCTGATTCACTAATGAATTTAGCTTCTACCCAGCCTTCACGATCTTTATCATCTTTAACTTTTATAAAGCCATTTTGTTCATCAGATAATAAAGTGAGTTGTGTACCTGCATCTATTGAACCAAGTAAGCGATAGTCTTTACTGGCACCTGAGCGCATGAAAGTATACAAATTATCGATTATATAAGCTGTTTTAGCATTAGTCGGCGACGTTGATTGAGCTTCCTCTGCTTGGCTCATAAACGGGGCGGCTGTTAAAAGCAGCCATAGTAAACAGTGTTTTAGCATTTATCTACCTTGTTAATCTAGCAGTGTCCGTTGTGAACGTGATTTTTATTTCGCATAAGTATATAGATAGTATGGATTTAATAGTTTAATAGCAAGACAGATATTGTAACCAGAGCATTTTGCTTGCGTGTTTATGACTAAAAAATTTGCAATATAGGGCTGCTTTGTTTATTTTGAGCACTTATTAATTTTAAGGGTAATCCGCAAGCCTAATGGATACTGAGATAGAACTGAAATTTTTGGTATCAGATGACGTCATTCCACTGATCCCCTCACTAATTACTCAATTTGCAAAAACAGTCACAAACAAACCTTCTAAAAGTTTGCAAAATGCTTATTATGATACACCAAGCAGAGAGTTAAGAGCACTCGATATTGGCTTTAGAACGCGTTGTACAGACGAGCGCTGTGAGCAAACAATTAAGCTAGCTGGAGAAGTGGTCGGGGGCTTACATCAGCGCCCAGAATACAATCTTCCAATAGAAACAAACCGACCAAATCTAATGGCGTTTGATTCATCAATTTGGCCTCACGGTATGCAAATTGATGCCATATCACAAAATCTATACCCTATTTTTAGTACTAATTTTATTCGCCGTACGTGGTTAATAGAAACCCCAAATGGTGCCAAAATTGAAGTGGTATTAGATAAAGGTGAAATTGCTGCGTCAGGTAAGGTAGAAATCATCAGCGAGCTTGAAATCGAGCTGGTTGAAGGTAGTCGTGAGGAGCTATTTGCTTTTGCAGATATATTAGTGAGCCAAAACAGCATTCGTTTAGGGCTCTATTCAAAAGCAGCAAGAGGCTATCGCCTTGCGGATGAAACACCGCTACAACCAAGTAAATCAATCGGCTTTGTTAAACTTAATAAGCAAGTCACTCAAGAGCAAGCTCTTATTGAAGCTATGGGGTTTGGAATTCGCTTTGTGCAAAAACACGAGCAATGCTACTTCGATAAGCCGAGCTTAAAAACATTAAAGCGGGTAACCGATGGCATTAGTTTAATTAGACACAACTTTTGGTTGTTTGACGATATTGTTAGTAAAGAAAGTACCGATCACCTCAGAACAGAGCTAAAGTGGTTATTAAGTGAATTAGCATGGGTTGAAAATGCGATTCAGTTAAAAACTTATACCTCTAAGCGCCATGCTTTTTATAAAAAAATAAATAGTGCTCCTGCGTTAACGCAAGTTATAAACGATTTAAAAGAGTTACAGCCGAGCATTGACGATATTTTTTCGCTTTTTCATAGTGCCCGCTACAACCGTTTATTGCTGAGCTTAACAACGTGGCTGATAAATAAGCAGTGGCGTAAAGATTGGAGCCAAGCAGAGCTTCAAAATGCAGAGCAACCTATTGTAGATATTGCTCATCGCTTATTTGATAAAGATTGGAAAAACTTACATCGCTTATTGCCTAAAGAGCAAAGCTTAGCAGGCAATGATTACTTAAACTTCCGCACTCAATTAGAAAATAGTTTACTCAGTGGTAACTGTTTAGGGGCACTGTTTAATAAAGATGAGCGATTAGAATTTAGGCTCCCTTGGCTGGATATTTCTCATGGGATGTATGAGTTAAGCACGCTTGATTATTTAAAACAGCTGTGTGGCGGGCAAGAAGATGCTCAACTGGCAAAAATACAACTATGGTTAGAACAAAAATCTGACTTTTTAGTTAGTGCCATGGAGCAAAGTCGACATGCTTCATTTGATACAGAACCCTATTGGCTTTAATGACTAAGCACTTTTGTGGCCGGACCTTGCTGCAAAAGTGCATGATTCTTTCACTTTTGTGTTTTGCTACCAATGTGTGTTCACAGCCATCTTGGCAACTTTACGAAAGTAAACAAGGGGTAAGTGTTTATTTTCAGCGTTTAACTGACGATACCTTGAAAATGAAAGCTGAAACGGTGGTTAGCAATGTCACCGCAGAGGATTTAGTTGCTTTACTTAGTGATACCGATACAGCCCCTAGCTGGATAGAAAACATTACTAAGGTCACGTTACTCAAAATTTTAAGCCCTTCAGAAAACTTAGTTTACAGTTATATTGATAGCCCGTGGCCTGTTAGCAATAGAGATGTGATTACTTATTCGTGCTATACAAGGGTGAGTTCGTTGCAAACGCAGCTTAGTATTCACGCGCGCCCAGATTTTTTACCTAAAACTAAAGGGGTAATAAGAATAAGCACCTTAGATGCAATGTGGCTGTTAACTCAGCAGGCGAAAAATTTGCACATTAGTTATCAGGTATATGCGTTACCAGGCGGTAAGATACCCACGTGGTTAAATAATCGGATCGCCCTAAAAAGTACCCTTAAGACGCTAATAAATCTTGCTGAAATACTCACTACTAAGCAGTACATAGCAAAGCCAACCGTTATTCGCACCGGTAATTGCACACATACCGAACCGCCGCAGTTATAAGTAAAAAAGTGACCTAAGTGATCACTTTTTTAAGTGGATATAAGCTAATCAGTATTTAGCGGATTCACCGTCTTTGGGTAAAGACTGCATTATAAACTCGCGTAAATCGTTATTAGAACTTTCTAAATCTGCATGACGTAGATACATCATGTGGCCACTGCGGTAGCCTTTAAAGCTTAATCTATCTTGCATTTTACCACTTGGATCTAATTGCCACATGGTGTACTTGGCATCAAAGTAATTGGTTGCACCGTCAAAATAGCCCGCCTGAACCATTACACTTAAATAAGGGTTTTGAGCCATGGCTAAGCGTAAATTTTCACCGGTATTATTTCCGCTTCTGTCCCATGGGTGAACGTTACCAAATAAGTTATATTTGATATCGGTTTTGTAATTAAGCTCTTCACGAAGATAGTAGTTAATTGCAGGGGTAAAAGAGTGCAGCCATGATGTAAGCTCTGCCCAGTAATCTGGAGACTCACCGGCATCGCGTTTATCTATGCCTAAATAGCGCGAATCCAGTCGACCAACCATTTGTCCGCGTTCACGCAACAACTCTTTCCAAAAAAACTGTGTTGGAATATCTAAATTGTTTTGACTAACAAATGTTTCAGATAAACCCGCATATTCAGCCATTTTTTTAATAATACGACGTTTTTCGTCAGGCGCAATAAAGCCGCCTTTTGCAAGCGCAGGGATGAGCTCATTAACAGTAAACTGTTCAACTTCTGGTAATAGCTCGTCTAAATCTTTTGCTTGTAAATCGGCGTTTAATGCTTTGTGGTACCATGCAGTAGCTGCAAAGTAAGGTAGGCGGTTAGCTGATTTTACTGGTCCGTCGCGTTTAATACCGATATCGGTAGGAGAAACGAGTACAACACCGTTAATGTACATCCACTGACTATTTTGCAGCTCATGTGCTAAACCCGATACACGAGTAGTACCATAGCTTTCACCAATTAAAAACTTTGGAGAGCGCCAACGTTCATTTCGAGATACAAAAGTATTAAGCCATTCTGCGAGGTACTTTATATCGGCATTAACGCCAAAAAATAGCTCTTTTTGTTTATCTTTGGGTAAAAGGTTACCGTCTTTATCTTCTACAACACGTGAATAACCTGTATTTACAGGATTTACATAAACGATATCCGCTACATCTAAAACCGAATAAGGGTTATCTTTTACACCATAAGGTTGAATTGGGTAGCCTTCGTCGTCAATTTTTAAAACACGAGGGCCGGTGTAAGCTAAATGCATCCAAACCGATGCTGAGCCTGGGCCACCATTAAATGAAATAAGTAATGGACGCTTTGTTCTGTCATCTACTTTATCGCGGGTGTAGTAAGTGTATTGAAGGGTTGCTATGGCATCTCCCTTGTTATCCCATACCGGTTGTGTGCCTGTTGCTACCGTATAAGAAAATCGTTCGTTATTTATTTTTGCTTTGTGCTGAGTAACTACTTTACTGTCGATATCAATACGGCGTTGATTATCGGCAAACGTTGCACTTGTAAATGTAAGTGCAATTGCGGCAATGGGTAAAAATAGACTTCGACTAAATTTCATAACTAACCCTTTTTATTTTATGTACTGCAGTTATAGCGATATTTGAGTAAAAAACAAAAGTATTGAGACTAGCTGCCGATAATAATCGTTGAGTTTATGTAATTAAGATTAATCTCAACATAGCAAACAGGCGAAATATACTTGATGTGTATGCCATACTGTAAGTTTAAGGCGATTAAAAAATTTAATTATTAATTAAGTTTTTTAAGTTATTGGTCGCTTTAATTGTTTTTAAATGGATGCTTGAGAGTGATTTATTTTTAGGTTTATTACCATAAAGGGTGAACGTAAATGAAAGGGAGTTTATGCAACGGGTTTTAATTGTTGAAGATAATATAAGGGTAAAACAGGTACTCAAACATATTGCTGCTCATTACCTTGATGTGCGGGTTGATTTCGCTCAGTCACTTACTCAATGTAAAAAGTTACTAAATCAAACTAGTTATTCGCTCGCGTTAGTTGATTTATCTGTTGGTGGTCAAATCGATACTGATATAACTCGCTTTACACTGTCGCAAGGTATCCCTACGTTGGTGATGACAACGCAAACAGATGAACATACACGTTTAAAAATGCTGGAATTAGGTATTATCGATTACGTCATTAAAGATAATCGCGACTCTTATCTTTACGCCATAAAATTTGTAGCACAGTTATTGCGTAACCAGGGGCGCAAAGCGCTGGTTGTAGATAATTCCTTATTGAGCAGTAGCTTGGTTAAGCAAATGCTCGAAAAACAATTGTTTGACGTCATTACTGTTGATAATAGTGCGCAAGCTCTTCATATACTTGAGCATGATCAGGCAATCAACTTAGTGATCACTGACCATAACTTATCAGGTATGAATGGTTTTGAATTAATTAGAGCAATTCGAAATATTAAAAGCCGTGAGCAATTGGCCATTATTGGTTTAGCTGATGTATATAGTTATGGCGTTGCTGCACGATTTATTAAATCAGGTGCGAATGACTTTTTAACTAAACCCTTCACCCATGAAGAGTTTCACTTTCGAGTGGTGCAAACTATGGAGTCAATATGGCTAAGTGATGCTCAAAAAACGGCTTTGTCTTTCGATGCGACAGAGTAACTTTAATCTTAAATACATTATCAATGTGTATTTGGGAGTGTAACGGTTAGTTAAAGACGATTATTTGCGTATTTATCGACTCGCACCAATTCTGTATTTTGCTTAAAAAAAGCGCACCTAAATGGTGCGCTTTTTTGTTTTTTATATTATTTAATTTAATAACCCTCTGTTTTTATTTGTAATTTAAAGGTGGCACAAAGGTTGGATTGTATAGAGCAAATACAATAACAAGCTAGTGTCCTAAGGGGGCCTTTGTGAAAATGATCAGTGCAATAATAAAGCCATTCAAACTAGATGATGTGCGTGAAGCACTCGCTGATTTAGGCATCGAAGGAATGACCGTGGTTGACGTTAAGGGGTTTGGACGTCAAAGAGGTCATACAGAGTTATACCGTGGTGCAGAGTACCAAGTTGACTTTATACCTAAAATTAAACTTGAAATTGCCACTCGAAGTGAAAATTGCCAACGCGTTGTAGAAACCATTACCAAAGTTGCTGGAACGGGCAAAATTGGTGACGGCAAAATTTTTGTTTACGACCTAGATCAAATCGTCCGTATTCGTACAGGCGAACTTGATGATGACGCAATTTAAGGGGGCAACATGGAAAATACAATTATAGAGCTGAAGTTTTCGCTCGATACGTTTTACTTTTTAATTTCTGGCATCTTAGTTATGTGGATGGCAGCTGGTTTTGCAATGTTAGAAGCTGGTTTAGTGCGCTCAAAAAATACTACAGAAATCCTAACTAAAAATATCGCACTTTATTCTATCGCTTGTACTATGTTTTTGTTGGTCGGTTACAACATTATGTATGTAGACAACGTTGAAGGCGGAATAATTCCTTCATTTGGTGGCCTAATAGGTAGTCAGGCGGCAGACGCCGATCATTCACTAGAGTCTGATTTTTTCTTCCAAGTAGTATTTGTTGCAACGGCTATGTCTATTGTATCTGGCGCCGTAGCGGAGCGTATGAAGTTATGGGCTTTCTTAGTGTTTACAGTAGTACTTACAGGATTAATTTACCCAATTGAAGGTTACTGGACATGGGGTGGCGGCTTCCTATCTGAATTAGGCTTTGTTGATTTTGCAGGTTCTGCCATTGTCCATGCAACCGGTGCAGCTGCAGCGCTTGCGGGTGTAATTCTACTGGGTGCACGTAAAGGTAAATATGGTAAAAATGGTGAAATTTACCCAATTCCAGGTTCAAACTTGCCACTTGCTACATTGGGTACATTTATTTTATGGATGGGTTGGTTTGGCTTTAACGGTGGATCACAGTTATTAATTTCAGATAAAGAAAATGCAACTGCAGTAGGTCAAATACTACTTAACACCAATGCTGCTGCAGCTATGGGTGCAATTTCAGCCTTGTTCTTATGTAAATTATTATGGGGTAAGGCAGATTTAACCATGGTACTTAATGGCGCACTTGCAGGCTTAGTGGTTATTACTGCAGATCCATTATCACCATCACCATTAATGGCGTGTTTATATGGCCTACTAGGTGGGTCTTTGGTTGTACTAAGCATTGTGGCACTTGATAAAGTGAAAATTGACGACCCTGTAGGTGCCATCTCTGTGCATGGTGTATGTGGCATATTAGGTGTGGTATTAGTGCCGGTTACTAATGCCGAGGCTAACCTTGTGGCACAGTTAATTGGTTTACTATGTATCATTGGCTTTGTGTTTATCGCATCATTCATTGTTTGGGCAGTCTTAAAACAAACTATGGGTATTCGTGTTACCGAAGAGGAAGAGCTAAACGGTATGGATCAACATGATTGTGGTATTGATGCTTACCCAGAATTTGTTTCAGTAAGAAGTAATTAAAAGTAAAAGTATTGTGTGTTCAATCAAAGCCCTACTCAGTTAGGGCTTTTTTGATTTCAGGAAGGGTTAATTTTTCAGGTGTTAGAGTAATGTGATAAGCTCCTCGCGTTAAATCAACCTTTGGAATGTATTACACTTAAATGGCTGAAAAAAAGAAAACACCGACCAGTAAACCCTCGACTAAGCGCGCTACTAAGTCATCTAAAACATCAGCGCGAAAAAGTGCTGCAAAAAAAACCGCAAGCTCGGCTAAACGGCCATTTTTAAAAACGTTGTTTTCTATTTTTTGGAAACTGAGTCTGGCGACTTTCATCGCTGTAGCACTTTACTTTATTTATCTTGATGCAAAAATCACCCGCCAATTTGAAGGCAATAAATGGCAACTTCCAGCCCAAGTGTATGCGCGTTCAATGACGTTTTTTCCTGGGCAGTTTTTATCTGAGCAAGAAGTTTTATGGGAGCTTAAACGTTTAAATTACACGGCAGTTAATCGCTTAAGCCGCACAGGGCAATATATTAAAACAGCTAATAGTATTAAGATTTTTCGTCGTGATTTTGAATTTTATGATGGTTTAGAAAATGCTCACGTAATTGAACTACGTTTCTCTGGAGAAAAGGTTGCCAGTATTAAAGATAAATTCGGTCGTCGCTTAAACACTGCCAGATTAGAGCCTGTACAAATAGCCCGTATAGGTAATGACTCAAAACAAGACCGCGAATTTGTGCCATTAGATAAATTTCCTGACATGCTTAAAAATGCTTTGTTAGTGGTCGAAGACCGCGATTTTTATGATCACCATGGGGTATCGGTATTTTCTATTTTACGGGCTTTATATACCAATATTCGCGCAGGAAGAACCGTGCAAGGGGGCAGCACACTGACGCAACAGCTAGCTAAAAATATTTATCTTACCCGTGAACGTTCATTAGTACGTAAAATCAATGAAGCTTTTATTGCGCTTATTCTTGATTATCGTTATTCAAAAGATCAGATTCTTGAAGCCTATTTAAACGAAGTCTACCTAGGTCAGTCTTATAACCAAGGAGTACATGGGATGGGGCTGGCTGCTGAGTTTTACTTTGCAAAACCCGTTGATGAACTTGAGTACGACCAAATTGCTCTGCTGGTGGCCATGGTTAAAGGCCCTTCTTATTATAACCCTAGACGTTATAAAGAACGTGCTATGGAGCGTCGTGACTTAGTGCTGCGTTTAATGGTCGATAACAAACTTATTTCCACTAAAGAGTATCGAGCCTCATTAAAGCGCGCAATTGATATTGCGCCAATAAAAGCCAGCTTACAAAAGTCTTACCCAGGTTACTTAGAGTTGGTTAATCGCGAGTTGAAACAGCTGCTACCTGATCAAGAAGTATTAGATGCAGGAGTGCGCGTATTTACCTACTTTGACTTGCAAAAACAAACCGCAATGGAAGAATCGATTAAGGCCAGTTTACCTTATTTGGAAAGGCGTCCAAATACCAAAGAATTAGAAGCGGCAATGATCTCCGTTAATGTTGAAAAAGCTGGTGTATCAGCGTTAGTGTCTGGACGTGATGTGCGCTATTCAGGGTTTAACCGGGTGCTTGATACCAAGCGCAATATTGGCTCATTAGTTAAACCGGCAGTGTATTTAAGTGCACTGCAGCTTCCTCATTATAATTTAGCGACATTGCTTGATGATTCACCCGTGCAAGTCACCAACGAAGAGGGAAAAGTATGGCAGCCAGAAAACTTTGATCATCAATACCGAGGCGCCGTGCCTCTTTATAAAGCATTCAGCCACAGCATTAATATTCCGGCAGTTAACTTAGGGCTTGATGTTGGGGTTGATAAAGTTGCTAATACACTCAGAGGACTAGGTGCTAAAGGCCATATTAATGAATACCCGTCGCTGCTATTAGGGGCTATTGAAATGTCGAGTTTTGAAGTGGCCCAGCTTTATACCACTATTGCTGCTGATGGCGAATACAGAGAGCTGACGTCTATCTCGGCATTAACTGACTCTGTTGGTAAAGTACTTTATAAGCATAAAGTGAGTAACGAACAACGCTTTGATAAAGATGCCATGTACATGACCAAATACGCTATGAAGCGAGTAACTAAAGATGGCACCGCTAAGCGCTTAAATTTACATTTTCCGTCGATTCAGTTAGCAGGTAAAACAGGTACCAGTAACGAATTACGCGATAGCTGGTTTGCCGGGTTTGATCAAAATACAGTGACTGTTGCTTGGCTAGGTCGTGACGATAATAAAAGCACTGGTTTGACTGGTAGTGTCGGCGCGCTTGAAACCTATATTCGTTATTTAAAACCGCTAAACCCCCAAGCCATTGCCGATACTCGTCCACCTTCAATTCGGTGGGCATTTGTAAACGAGCAAACGGGGAAGCAAGCACCACCAGGGTGTGGCAAAGTGATTCAATTACCACTTAGGGCCAGTGAGTTTAAACCAAGACCCCAGTGTATTCGCTAGGTAATAAAAATAAAAAAGCCCGAAAGGGCTTTTTTTTATGGATTTCTTTAATAAAGGACTAGTGAAATGTTTTTATTTATTTTTATAGTATAAATATTGTTCACCTGTTGTTAGTTTAAAGGAATGGGTATTTGTTTGTTTTTTGTTAACTTTGTTGTTTTTTTGTTTGCATTTTTGTTTCATAAGCATATTATAAATATGCCTTTAAGGCATATAATTATAATTTCAAACAGGGATAAATAATGAAATCAATATTTAGGAAAAGTATAACGGCAATTGCCGTATCAGCATCCTTAGGCCTAGCATTACCTGCTGTGGCATCTGATGTAATAGGAACTGTAAATAATATTAATGATAATAGTTCTTACACTGTAAAAGTTAAAAACCCTGCAACTGGTTTAGAGCGAACTCTAAGTATTTCTAGTGAAGGTACCTTTCGCTTTGCCTCTCTGCCTACAGGTAGTTACGAGATACAAATATTAAAAGGCGATGCTGTAGTTGCTGAAGACCGCGTTAGAGTCTCTTTAGGTGCCAATTCAAAAGCTAACTTTGACCTAAACAGTTTCGATTCTTCTGGCCCAGAGGTAATTCAAGTTGTTGGTGCTCGTATTTCATCAATAGATCTTTCAACAGCTGATTCGGGCCTAGTTATTACAGATGCTGAAATTGACAGAATGCCAATTAATCGTGATTTAACATCAGTTGCATTATTAGCACCTGGGGCTGTAAAAGGTGATAGCGCATTTGGAAATACAGCGTCATTTGGTGGTTCTTCTGTTGCTGAAAATGCATGTTATATTAACGGGTTAGAAGTTACTAATACTCGCCAAGGCTTAGGGTGTGGCGAAGTCCCGTTTGAATTCTATGACCAATTTCAAGTTAAAACCGGTGGTTATTCAGCCAAGTTTGGCCGAGCTACTGGTGGTACTATTAATACAACTACAAAAGGCGGTACTAACGAGTGGGAATTTTCTGCTGTAGTTCAGTACCAACCTGATTCTTTGCAAGAAGAGGGCAGCATTTCTCGTGGCAATAATGGAGCAGGTCAAATTTTCAGAGATGAAAGCTATGACTCTGATAACAAGACTGACGTTACACTTGCTGTTGGTGGCCCACTTATTGAAGACACACTTTTTTTCTATGGTTTAATAAACCCGCGTGATACTGAGTCGTCTTATACTTGGGGTGGAGATGAATTTTCACCGAACGATCAGTACCGAGAAGAATCTGCATCTGGCGGAGATAATTTATTCTGGGGTGGTAAACTCGATTGGGATATTAATGAAAACCATCGCTTAAGCTATTTTGCTTATTCAAATCGTCGTGATATTGAGCGTTCTGTTTATGATTACAACAACGGTGTTATAGGCGACCGCAAAGATGGTGCATTACTTAAGCGTGGTGGCGAAGCGCAAAGCTTGAGTTACACAGGTGTACTAACTGAAGATTTAGTTGTCACAGCAATGGCTGGTACAATTGAGACTGAGTATGAAACGCAATCAGAAAACTTAATTTGCCCAAGTATTACAGATTCTCGTGGTACTTCTAATCCAATCACTGGTTGTGGTGCTGGTGGTAGCTTTGGTGCAAATAATGATGAAAATACTCAGTACCGCCTTGATATTGAGTATGTTTGGCAAGACCATCAGATTAGCTTTGGTATCGATTATCAAGAGCGTGAATCTGAGCGTGTGAGTCGTCCTATCGGTGGCCACAGTTATGATTACCGTACACTAGCGGCTAACGGCAGTTTTCAAGCTGATAATGGCGCATTAACAAACAATACTGGTAATGTATTGCAATACGTTGAAGATCGAGTATTTGATGGTGGCGGTAGCTTTAAGTCAGAGCTTACGGCTTATTACATAGAAGATAATTGGCAAGTAACAGATGATTTTGCGGTAACTGTTGGCTTACGTATAGATGAGTTTGATAGTTGGGGCACAACAGATAAGCTACTTACAAGCTTCAAAACGGATGTTGCTCCTCGTTTAGGTTTCACGTGGGATCCAACGAGCACTGGCGACACTAAAGTATATGGTACTTATGGACGTTATTACTTACCTGTAGCAAATAACACTATTTTCCGTGCAGCTTCTGGGGTAAGTGATATTACTACTGCTTACACGTATACGGGTGTTGATGCAACGACAGGAGCACCTACAGGTTTGGCTCCTTTGGCAGATACTCTTGGCTCAGGCGGTTTAGCAAACTCACAACAAGTAAGTGGTGTTCCGGTTATCCCAGAAAAAGATATTTTCCAAGCGCAAGAAGCCGAACCATTTTCAAAAGATGAATATATTTTAGGTGTACAGCAAGCACTAAATGATGAGTATACTGTTGGTATTAAAGGTGTTTATCGTGAAGTTGCTACTGCATTAGATGATTACTGTGGTCGTTATGCTTACCCATATTGTGTGATGATTAATCCTGGTTCATCTTCTAGCTGGTATAGTGATGGTTACTATTGGAATGGTACTGATTGGGGTGATTCAAGCTTTGATAACGACGGTGTTCCAGATGAAGGTTCACTAACGACTTACTCTGCCGACACTATTGGTTTACCTAAGGCTAATAATGAATATACCGCCGTAGAGTTTAACTTAAATTATCAGGCTGATACGATTCGTTACCAGTTTGGTTATACATGGGCACGAAGTGTTGGTAACTTTGAAGGTGCTGTTAAATCCGATATTGGCCAAGCTGATGCGGGTATTACACAAGACTTCGACTTCCCAGCTGTAATGGATGGCTCTCAGGGTTATCAACCTAATGATCGTCGTCATACATTTAAATTTTTTGGTAGTTGGGAGCCAGTTGAAAACTTGACTGTAGGTTGGAATGCAACATTACAAAGTGGTCGTCCTAAAAGTTTATTCGGCCAAGGTTACCCGTCAAAAGATCCAAATCTAAATGGTGGTTGGGGTGATACTTTCTACATTTACACAAATGAGTGTCCTGATACCAATGGTAATGGTGAATGTGAGCAAGAAGAAAAAATCTATGAGAAGCATGACCGTGGTACAAATGGTCGTACACCATGGACATTTAACTTAGATTTATCTGCTGCATATGACTTTACTGTTTCAGATATTGATATGAGAGCATCAATCAATGTGTTCAACATATTAAATAGTCAGTCAGAGGCTTCTTTGAATGAGCATTACGAGCAAAATGAAGGCGAAGTTAATGCTTACCATGACGCTGCTTACTCTTGGCAGACTCCACGTTATGTTCGTATAGGGTTTGAAGCTCGATTCTAAACTTTATATAGCATCACAATAATATAAATAATAAAAAAGCCCGAAAGGGCTTTTTTTATGCGAAAGCTTTTTTGTCCTGAAATGCGTTTACACATTTAGGATCTATTTATGAAGACCATTGAAATTAAGGGCGCTAAGCGTACCCAACGAGATTGTACATTAGGCTTTAAACTATCCGTTGTTAAGTAAGTAGAAAAAGGTGACTTCACACAAAAGCAAGCGCAAAGCATATATTAACGGTCATTAGTAACTGATAGTTATAGTCGGAGAATAATGGATTATGAGCTGAGTGATGAAATGAAAGCGCTATATATGACGATTAAGCATAGCGTTTTTAAATGTGACGCGATTCATCATTCAGATAGAGGTTTACAGTGTTGCTCTGAAGTATATCAAGATGAGTTATTTAAAAAGAGAATTAAGCCATCGATGACGGATATAACTGTTATCAAAACACCTGAGTAGAGCGTAGAAACGGGATATTAAAGTAATATTCCTACTGTATAAATGTTATACATGGTAGAGTTAAGCTGCTTGTTGAGGAGTTGATATTCATATAAAATGAAATGCGTTCGTACTTAAGTTTGGGTATGAAAATACCAAATCAAGTGTATAAAAAAACTTGGTACTGACACACCAAGCCCCTCATTAAAACCGTCAAATTATTTCAGGACGGGGCAATTATTAATTTTTTAAGATTTAAAAAATTGCATTGATTTAGTCAGATCATCCGATAGTTGCTGTAATCGCTGAGCATCCTGTAAGGAAGACTGTGCCGAACTAAGCGTATGATTAGCTAGGTTACTCACCTCCTCTGAGTCGCCTAGAGCTTGTGCCGTAGCTTGTGATTGCTCTTTTACTCGCAGGGCTATTTCTTCTCCTTGTTGTTTAATCATATTCATACTGTATTCTGCATCTTGTAACACTTGATTTGTTTGTGTTGCGGCATCAACAGATTGCTCCATTTTTTCTACACTAGAATGCATTTTTTGCTGTGTATCTTCAGATGCTTGTTGCAACGAGCTAATAATTTGATGTATTTCTTGGGTTTGCGTTTGTGTGCGTTTAGCGAGTGTCCTTACTTCATCTGCAACAACTGCAAAGCCACGGCCATGCTCTCCTGCGCGAGCGGCTTCAATAGCGGCATTAAGTGCTAGCAAGTTGGTTTGCTCGGCTATTTCACTTATCCCTTTGCTTACTTTGCTTATTTCTTGGCTATCTTGGGCAAGCTTATTAAGCGATTGCTGGCTGTGTGTAAATTCAACTTTTAAGTCCTGCATGTATTTAGCCAGCTCCATCGTGTTATCTGCGCCTTGTTTAACATGTTTTGTTGCTTTTTGAGCTGTGAGCATTGCCTTATTAGCTGAGTCCTCAACGCTGTGTGCGCTATGGCTCATATTACTTAGGGCTGAGTTAATAGCATTAACGCGGTTTTGCTGCTTTTCTACATCCTGACTCGTTTGGCTACTTACATGAGATAAGGAGTAGGTTGCATCAGATAGTGAATGTGTGCTGCTTTTAACCTTCTCTAATAGCTGTGTAAAAGCACGTAATAAAGCATTGTACCTTTGGGCAATGATGTCCATTTCATCGTGAGTACTTGAATTGATCTTCGAGTTTAAATCGCCATTGGCTGCTTGCTCTGCACAAAGAGCAAATTGGGTAATAGTATCAACTACAACAAAGTAAAAGCCGACCATAAGATATAAAGCAAATAGCAAACTGATCACAGAGGCCGCTAATACTAAGTTGCGTATCCACAATTGTGAGGCGTATTTTTTTTCAATAAGACTCTCAAGAGTTGGGATACTTTTTTCAATTAGCGTATTAATACTCGTGTTTACATTGTTAGTGAGCTTCGCAAATTCTGCTTTTGTTAAGGCTATGTTGTCAGGTTCGAGTAATTTTTTTTCTATGGCGTTTTTAAATGTATTGATTGCGCTGTGTAATTGTTTTAGTGGCGCAGATAAGGCTTCGCTCACGGTGCTATCAGCATCGGTTGCCACTTTAAGTGTTTTATATAATTGATTTTCATAAAGGGGTAACGATTTATTTAAGTTAGATAGCGCAATAAAGGTTTCAGGAGTAAATCGATTATTATCGATCACAGTGTTTGCACTTCGTGTTAGTAAGTTAATTTGGACAATTAGCGAGGGTAAAGGCAGTACTAATGAGCGGTTAAGGTAGGAGCTTGCAAGCTGGTTATCTAACGCTAAGTTAGATTCAATAGAAATAAACTCGAGTATATCCTGAGTTTTAGTACTATTGATTTGATAGCCTAACGCACGCGCAACTTGTGGATTTTTATCTGTGTTGCCATCTATTTGGTTACTTAAGATGCGATGGTAACCTTTTAAGCCCTGTTGCTGCATTTGCGAAACACTAATACTGTTACCTAGCAAAGACACTAAAAAAAATAAGCTCAGCGCTAATGGTAATAATAAAATTCCAAACACAACACTAATTTTTGTTTTATATTTTAAATTTGCCATGAGTGTGATGGCGGGGGCTGCTAAGTGTCTTAATCCTGACATAGTTTTCTCTTATAATTGATTTAGGCTACATAGACCGTATAAAGTCTAATTATTATTCAAATATAAGCGTTTACAAATAAAAAAAGCCCTTTCGGGCTCTTTTTCAATTTTTTATTATTAATTTGTGTTTTATACGTAATTAATAACGTTATAAAGTGTACTTATAGCTTAGCAAAAGCGCGCTCTGCCGCTTCAATTGTTGCTTGAACTTCTTGCTCTGTGTGCGCAGCACAAACAAAACCAGCTTCAAACGCTGAAGGTGCTAAATAAACTCCTTCTTCAAGCATTAAGTGGAAGAACTTTTTAAAGCGCTCTAAATCACATTCAGTGGCTTGTTGGTAAGTAGTTACTTTTTCTGCATCAGTAAAGAAAAAGCCATACATGCCGCCAGCGTAGTTAGTCGTTAAGGCAATGCCTGCTTTCTTAGCTGCAGCTTCAAAGCCTTCACAAATCGCTTTACTAATAGCTTCTAATTTTTCGTGAACGCCAGGTGCACTTAGTAACTCAAGTGATTTTAAGCCTGCAGCCATAGCAATTGGGTTTCCTGAAAGTGTACCCGCTTGATAAACTGGGCCTACAGGTGCGATGTAATCCATAATTTCTGTTTTACCACCAAACGCGCCTACTGGCATGCCACCACCAATTACTTTACCTAAACAGGTTAAGTCTGGTTTGATGTTGTAGTAAGCCTGAGCGCCACCAAGGGCTACACGAAAACCTGTCATTACTTCGTCAAAAATAAGCACAGATTGGTACTGATCACAGACTTCACGCAGTCCTTCTAAAAAGCCAGGTACTGGTGGGATACAGTTCATGTTACCTGCAACTGGCTCAACAATAATACACGCGATTTCATCGGCGTATTTAGCAAAAATCGCTTTCACTTCTTCAATATTGTTAAACGATACCGTGAGTGTGTGCTTAGCTAAATCTTCAGGAATGCCCGGAGAGTTAGGTACACCCATAGTTAATGCACCAGAGCCGGCTTTTACTAGCAGTGAATCTGCATGGCCGTGGTAACACCCTTCAAATTTTAAAATTTTGTCACGACCAGTAAAACCACGAGCTAAGCGAATTGCACTCATTGTTGCTTCAGTACCTGAGCTTACCATACGTACTTTTTCGATAGATGGGACTAGCTCTTTAACTTTTTCAGCCATTAAAATTTCAGCTTCGGTAGGTGCACCGTAGCTTAAACCATTTTCTACCGCATCATGTACTGCTTGTTTTATTTCAGGGTGATTGTGGCCCATAATCATTGGACCCCAAGAGCCCACATAATCAATGTAACGGTTGCCATCAGCATCAAATGTAAACGCGCCCTGTGCTTTAGTAATAAACAGCGGAGTACCACCTACACCATTAAAAGCACGCACTGGTGAATTTACGCCACCAGGAATAGAGTCTTGAGCTCGTTTAAATAAGTCTTGGCTAATTGTCATGAAAAATCCTATTGTTTTATCACTTTAAAATTAAAAGCTTAGCTATCGCGTTTGCGGCTAAACCAAGGAACGTCTACTTCATACTGCTCGACTTTGTTTTCTACGCCGAGGGTTAAAGCAAACAGCGCCATACGAATAAGTACGCCATTTTGTACTTGGCGGAATATTGCTAGATTGTCGTTAGCATTTAAGTCATTATCAAGTTCGTTTGCCTCTAAACGGCTATCGCGAGGAAGCGGGTGCATTAACACCGAGTTCGGTTTGCAATGGGAATTGTAAATAGACTGGCTAATTCTAAATCCACCACGGTATTTATTAGCTTCCTCTTGAGACGGAAAACGCTCTTCTTGAATGCGTGTTTGATAAACAATATCGGCCGCTAAGTTACCTTCCATTTTATCAACCAGTTCAATTTTATGCCCTGCATTTTCAACGACAGATAAAATTGAGTCAGGCATTTGCAAGCCATTAGGGGCAACCATTGAAAAGCGAATGTTTTTGTAATGACATAGTAGCTTTGATAGCGAGTGAACGGTTCGGCCATATTTTAAATCGCCGACTAGCGCAATGTGCATACCATCAATATTTTGATCGAAGCGGTTAAGCTCTCGCTCAATAGTTAATAAATCAAGCAGCGCTTGAGTAGGGTGCTCATTGGGTCCATCGCCACCATTTATTACTGGTACGCTGCAACCTGTTGCAAATTCAGCTACCGAGCCTGAGTCTGGATGGCGCATTGCAACCGCATCAGCATAGGCTGAAATAACACGTGCGGTATCATATAGTGACTCGCCCTTAGCAAGCGCAGAGCTTTGCATACCGGTGGTTTCACGAACCAGTCCACCGAGTAAGTTAAACGCAGTGCCAAAACTAACACGAGTACGCGTACTAGGTTCAAAAAATAGATTTGCTAAAATAGCGCCTTCAAGCACATTGGTACGCTTTTGTTTTTTTGCGTATGGCTCCATTTTTTTTGCTACAGCAAATATGCGTTCAATACAGTCTCGATCGAGTTGATTAACAGAGAGTATATTTTCACCTTGGAAACTGAACATGGGGTTATTCCTAGTTATTCAAAAAGGCGCGATAATCCATAAAGGAGCACGCAATCGCGCGTATTATACAAACTTAGTTTGCGACTTGGCAGTGTAATTTATAATCCTGTATTTAAAAGCTTGGCTTAATAATGGCTAAAGCAACTATAACGAGTAACGCTAAAACAGGTAGCTCGTTGAAAATTCGGTAAAACCGATCGCTTTTTGTATTTCTATCGTGTTTAAAATCAGCTAATAATTTGAAACAGTAGCCATGATAAATATATAAAATGATTACCAGCACTAGTTTATAATGCAGCCACATACTGTAACGAAACCATTCGCGGCCGTATTCAACAATAGTTAATACGCCAAACACTGCGGTAAGCACAGCAAAGGGGGTAACAAAATAAAGCAGCCGACGTTCCATTACTTTTAGCATTGAGTTACACGATTTTTCTTCACTCATAGCGTGATAAACAAAAAGTCGAGGTAGGTAAAAAATACCGGCAAACCAAGCAATCATAAAAAATACGTGCAAGGTTTTGTAAATTAATAATGCGCTCATACTGTTCTCATTATTGTTAAAGTAAACTGTTACGTATGGTTAGAATATGATGGATTTGATCCCACCGTAGTAATCCCATAATTTGTTGATTATCTAATAAGTTATATACATAAAGTGCACCACTGCGTTTATCATTTAAAATTTCAAAGGCATCTGCAAGAGTGGCCTGGCTGCTGATACCTTGTAAGCTAATGTACTTTATATTGACCGCCTGATCAGACATTAAACTTAAGTCATATTCAGCTAGGCGATAACCATTTTCCTCGTCAAACACAATTAACGGTGTTTGGCTGTCCATGGCATCTAGACTGTTTTTTATTTGCTCTTTATCATCGGAGTAGAGCAGTTTAAAGTCTTCATCCATGTCATCCATCACCCCTACTTTTTGTAATGCCTCAGTGGCCGGAGATACATGGTAAGGTAATCCCTGAAAGTCTAATTGCTGTAAAAATATAGAGCGGTTACCAAACACCTGCAAAGCTGTAACGTAGGCGGTGGTAATGACGATCATCGCCGGTACAATAATTTCCGGTGAAGAGGTCAGCTCCATCACGGTAGTTAGTGCCGCTAAGGGAGAGTGCAATGTGGCAGCTAGTAAGCCTGCCATGCCGAGCACCCCATAAGTACCAGCTATGTCAGTTCCTGGGCTAATAAACTGGGCAAAAAATGCCATTAAAGTGCCGGTTAAAACGCCAAGTCCAATAACCGGACCAATTAACCCACCAGGAATACCTAAGCCAATAGCAAACAAGGTGGCTAATAACTTAGCAATTAAAATAGTGGTAAGTAGTTGCATGTTTTCAGGTGACTCTACAGCAATGGTTATCGCACTCATCCCTGAGCCCATAGCTTGTGGAACTGCATAGGCAATTAAGCTGGCAATACACCCTGCAATTATTAAACGAGGAAACATACTTAGTGGTTTAAAGGTTTTAATAATCAGCATTAAGTTTTGATTAAAAGCATAAGCCACCGCGCCCAGCCCCATGCCGCACAAAATTAAATAGGGGTAATGCCACCCACTTAAGGGGGCGATGCTTATTAGCGCAAGTTCTGAGCCTTCACCAAATACAAATTGAGTGGCTAATGCACCGGTAACGGCTGCGAGCATTATCGGCACAAAAATATGCACTTTGTATTCTCTGAGCACCACTTCCATTACAAAAATAACCGCAGCAAGCGGGGTATTGAACGACGCAGCAATTCCCGCGGCAACGCCACAACCACTGAGGGTACGCATAGCGTTGTGAGGTAAGTGTAATTTATTTGCTAATATGCTCGCCCCTGCTGCTCCCATGTGAACTGATGGGCCTTCGCGGCCAACAGAAAAACCACTGATCAGTGCCAGCGCACCACCAACAAACTGATTAACCGTGTTATACAGTGGCATTTGCCCGTAATGGCGCTTGATTCTGTGTATTACAAAAGGAATACCTAAGCGGTAATGTTTAAAGCCAGTGAAAGCCGCAAATGTAGCTATTAATAACGCTGCAACTAAAGGCATTAATACCCGTTCTAAAGTGGGTAGGGTGGTAAAATCGTCAGGGGTTTCTAGAAATAAACTTTGGAAAAATAAAATGGTTAAGCGGAACAGTATAATAAAAAATGCAGCAATTAATCCGGCACTTACGCCTAATAAGCATAATTGTACGGATGTTTTTGGTTTTGCTAATCGACGTCTCAGTCGCTCAAGCCACATGCTTTATTTCCCCGTAGCATTTTTAGGCGTCAAGTTTATCAAAATAGTCTAGGGAAGTCCTTGAGATTTTTAACAACAGATTAATTTAAATTTAATTTATACTGCACCTATTCACAGAGTGAGCTAAACAAGCCATGTTAGCATTGGAGCGTAGAAGCAGGATTAACTATACTTGATTAAAACACTCAGGTATTAGATAATCTCGCGCATTAGTATTAAGGTATTGAGGGTTATAAGATGTCTGAAGAATTACCCATTAAGTTTAGCGACGCAGCCGCTGTGCGTGTTAAACAGTTAATCGACGAAGAAGAAAACCCAGATCTAAAACTGCGTGTTTATGTCACAGGCGGTGGGTGTTCAGGTTTTCAATACGGTTTTACTTTTGATGAAAAAGCGAATCCTGGCGATTTAGAAATTGTTAAAAACGGGGTTACCTTAGTCATTGACCCTATGAGTATCCAATATTTAGTTGATGGCGAAGTTGACTACACCGAAGGATTAGAGGGGGCGCGTTTTTTTGTCTCAAACCCTAATGCGACCACTACATGTGGTTGTGGTGCTAGTTTTAGCGTATAAAAATATCGTTATCCAAAAAAACCGCTTAATAAGCGGTTTTTTTATATGTTCAAAAAAATTATAACTCAGTTGGGCTGTATTCTGTTATTTGCATCATTAACACAAAAAAACCAAGTACAAACGTTGAGAAAACTAAAATATAGATAAATCCTTTTTTACCCTGTTTTATTGGAATTGCATAATGGCGTAAAAAAAAGTACCAACCTAAGCACAAAATAATAGGCAGTAAAAAGAGTAGTCTAAACATGATTTAACCTCTTTAAGTTAGGGTCAATAGACCTTAATAATAAACAGCTTATATTTAAATGAAACAAAAAAGTTATAAAATATTTAACCTTATTCAGACTTAGTAAATATTTGTTGTTAGACTTTAATCGCAGAATTACTAATTAATCATTCAGATCAACGGTGAATGGTATATAATGTATCCAAGAATGAGACGGGCAAGGTTTCATTTTTACAATAATAAAGAGTTAATACATATTTAAGAATCTTTTTTGTTTAAATTGTAAGCGTTTACACTGTGTCTTAGTTAGTCTCAGTGGGCTTACAATGTTGACGGCATTGAGCACTTTGCAATATGTATAGTTAAACAACGAGTAGGAGTTGTATATGATGGGTAAAACCGTATCTTCGGAAGAAAATGCAAAGCTAACAAAGTGGCTTAAAACTAAGCGCCATGAAAAAGGCTACACAATGCGCAGCTTAGCGCAAATATTGGGTACGCCACATTCTTTTATAGGCAAAATAGAAAACCAAGAACGTCGCTTAGATGTGATTGAGTTTGTTCGCTATTGCAATGCATTAGAAGTTGACCCGTATGAAGCATTAAGCTTAATTAAAGCTGATTAACGCTTTTAGGCTGTAATCGTAAAGTTAAACCTAACGTCTACAGCTAATACTAATGCAGGGATGCATTAGGTATTACCTATTATGATAATTTTGCTCTAATAAATATAGTTTGTGCCTAATTAGATATAAAAATATCAATGAAGGTAAAACCATAAGCGCTGTTAATACAAAAAATAATGACCAATTCCCCATCAGCCAATCATCAATAACTACGCCACTATAACTCGATAATAACGTACGCCCTAAGTTACCCAATGATGCTAGTAGCGCATAATGAGTAGCGCTAAATGCTCTGTCACACAGCATAGATATAAAGGCAACCATCGCCACTAAAGACCAAGCTTGGGTAAAGCCATCAACTACAATTGCCATTGCATATAAGTGTTCCTGCGGTCCTGCTAAGGCAATCCAAGAAAACATTAAGTTAGATGCAGCCATGGCGATGCCACTTATAAATAGGCCTTTTACTATGCCATATTTGTGGTTAAAAATACTGCCTAAAAAGGCAAATACGATAGTGATTAAACCCGTGCCTAGCTTGGAGTAATTTGCTATTTGGGTATTACTAAAGCCCACTTCCTTATAAAATACAATCGACATTCGTGCTAAAAATGCTTCACCAATTTTAAATAAGAAAATAAACGCCAGCAGTGCTAGTGCAGTTTTAACCCCATTTTTAGCAAAAAAGGTTTTAAATGGGTCAACCACGGTGACACCCAGCCATGCGAGTATTTTCGTTAGTGGTGTTTGTTTGCTTGCCGCAAGCTTTTCAAGATAAACACGCTCTAGCTCGGCATGAACAGCTTCACGGTTTGATTTTGGTTCTTTAGCCCAAAACACACAGCTAATTAATAACAGCATAATCGCAGATAAAAAATAATAGACCTGCGGCCAGTCTATGTTTGGCATATCAGCCATATAAAAGGGCACAGCCCCTAATAAAGCATAACCTGTCCACCAACCTGATGTAGCCATTGCGGCGGCTGCGGTGGCTTTGTGAGATTCATTTTCACTAAGAGTGTCTATTCGAAAAGCATCTATAGCAATATCTTGCGTTGCAGAGGCTATGGCGATCAGCAAGCAAAGTGCGGCGGCAATCGCTAGGTTTGCTTTTAGATCAAGCCCTGCAAGTAGTAACGTGCCAAGCAAAATAAAGCTTTGGCAAAACAAGATCCAACTGCGGCGCTGACCAAGCCAGTTGTACAAAAAGGGCAGTTTAGTGCGGTCTATTAAAGGCGACCATAAAAAATTGATACTGTAGGCACCAAACACAATGCCAAATAAGCCTATCATGCTGCGACTCAAACCTTCATCTTTAAGCCAAGCCGACATTACCGAGCCAATTAACACCCACGGAAAACCACTGCTCATTCCAAATATAAAAACATTAATTAAACGTTTATCTTTAAAATAAGAAAAATATTCGCGAACAGAAAGTGTGCTATTCATAGGGGCTCATTGGCTCATAGAAAGAGCAGCCAAAGCTGCTCTGATAAAAAGTTATAAAGGAACTTGTTCAAGCACCTTGATATTTAATATAACAACCGGTTTTTCAGGGACAAAGTTGTAGCCAATTTTGTCATTAAAACCCGTTTTTACAGCCATGATTTTATCGAGCGTCTCATAACCTTCCATAACACTGCCAAACACGGCAAATCCCCAATCTCGCCCTGGATTTAAATGGTCATTGTCATCCATGTTAAAAAAGAACTGACGCGTTCCTGAGTGTGGTTCTCGATCTTGATAGGCCATAGCAATGCTATACATATCGTTAGTTAAGCCGTTACCGCTTTCATTAAAAATAGGGTCGTTTTCATGCAGGCCATCGTAATCTTTATCATAACCACCGCCTTGAATTACAAAATCACGATCATTTTCTACATCGCGTTCTACACGATGAAACACACTGCCTTGATAGCTTTTATCAGACACGTAAGTCAAAAAGTTATTGACCGTAATAGGGGCTCTTGAGCGGTCTAGCTCAACCACAATACTGCCCAACGATGTCACAATTTCTACTCGAGGGAAAATATTATCTTTTTGCACAAAGCGGCCTTCTTGTGCCGCTAAACTATTTACGCTAAAAAGTAAGCTTACGCAGATTAAAAAAAGTTGCTTCATTATTAACCTTCTAAAAATGCAATTAATTCAGGGTCAGATACAATGCGGGTAATTAACTGCTCAGTCAACTTATTGAGCTGACCTTCAATTTTTGCCCTATCATGACCAAGTGGTCCAGATAAATTAGCATTACCGCTATAACGCTTACTGAAATTACTGGTTGGGCGAATCACCCGTACTTCAAATTCAATCTTGGCATCACTGGTATGGCTCATTAGCTTTTCTGTAACCACAGCTTGCAGTGCGTGAATATCTAACTCAAAACGTAATTGCGCTAAATTAGAAATGCTAGCGCCATTGCGACTAAGCGCACTGTCTAATGCACTTTTAACTGACTCAGTAATACCCGTGCTGGCAATGGTTTTTGTTTTGCTTGATTCAATAAGCTTTAAGGTTGCACTGTCACCACGTAAATCAATCACGCTGGTGTTTAAGCTGTTATTGATTGAGCTTATTTGTCCACTTTTATAGACGGGATTGAGAATAAGCTGATTAGGCTGATTGGCACATCCCGAAAAAACCACTAAAGTACAACAGCTCAATAATATCTTTATGAGTTTCATTTATAACGTTCCACTATTTTTAGTTGCGCTGAGTACCACAAACTTTTTATTAGAGCCTAATAAAGTACAGTTACCAAACATACGGTTTAGTTTGTCATGATAATCTAAATGACGATTGCCAATAATACGCAGCTCGCCACCTTCTTTTAATGTGTCTTTTGCTTGTTTAAACATTTGCCACGCGATGTGGTCGGTAACCGCTTGTGCTTGGTGAAATGGCGGATTACACAATACAATATCGGCACTTTCACGTTCAAAGTCGGTTAAACAATCATTCTCTATAAAGGTACATTGTTCAAACTTGTCTTCCATGTTTAATTCAATGTTGAGTCGAGCTGATTCAACCGCCATATACGACTCATCAACAAAGCTAATACGAGCATTAGGGCAGCGCGCTAATGTCATTAAACCAACCACGCCATTACCACAGCCTAAATCTATAATATTTTTGGCTTTATTTGTTTGTGGCAAATAATTAAAAAAGAAGCGCGCACCTATATCAAGTGAATCACGCGAAAACACATTTGCATGATTGCTTATTGTAAAATCAGTGCCTTCAAGTGGCCAGCTGACTGGGAAATCTGCGCCTTTATAACCGCCTGCTGCTTGGCTAATAATTAAACGTGATTTTTTTACTGCAAGACTTGTTTTCGTCTCACCAATAAAGTTTTCAAATGCTTTAATAGTAGAGTTATGCACGTCTTTAGTTTTTGCAGCACCAATAACTGGCGTATCTGGCGCGAGCACCTCGCTTAATTCAGATAGCTGATATTGTAAAAAAGCCAACGTGCGTGGTACTTTTACCAACACTAGGTCTACTTGCTCAGGTAGAGCCGATAAACTATCAAGCTGGCTAAACGCAGTCGTCGCGATTTTGTTTTCCGCTAAGTTATAAGCAGCTGCCTGATGGCTAATATATGAGTCGTTTACTGAACAAACTGTTAATTGTTGCTTGCTAAAGTAACAGCTAAGTGCACCAAAACTGTCGTTTAAGATCAGTAACGAGCGACAATCAGGGTAGTGTTCATTAACATAGTCAATAAGGTATTCGTCTGCTGAATCCCACGCTTGTAAGCTGCGGTTTTTTTGATCCAAAGGAAAGCGTTCAAGAGTAAAAGTGTTATCGCCGAGCGTAGCTTGCGTAGTCATAATAGTTTAATGATCGGTAATCAAATGATAGGTAAATTCTAACATGCAACCGCCAAACGCCAACCCCCAACTGTTACCAAATGGCTTTTCTTATCAAAGTAAGGTACTTAGCGCACAAAAAAGCCTCGATTTATTTTATTATTTGCAGCAAAACCTAAATTGGCAACAGCCAAACATTACAGTGTTTGGTAAAACGGGGCCAATACCTAGGCTACAATGTTTTATCAGCGAAGAAAATCTTGAGTACGGTTATTCTGGGCATAAACTCGACTTAGAGCCTTGGCCAGACGTATTACTTGCCATGCGAACACGTTTAGAAAATCACCTACAGCAACCATTTAACTCAATTTTGGTTAATTATTATCGGGATGGCCACGATTGTATGGGTTGGCATAGCGATGACGAGGCTGAGCTAGGGCCTGAGCCTACCATAGCGTGTGTGTCGCTTGGTGCAGAACGGTTATTTAAACTTAAACACAAAGTAAGCAACAGCATTACTAACATCAAATTACAAAGTGGTAGTTGTTTAATAATGAGCGGACAGAGCCAACAAAATTACCAGCATGCGCTACCAAAACAAACAACACTTAAACACCCGCGGATCAGTTTAACGTTTCGCTACATTACTTAAATAGCATTAGCCATGGTGTAGCCGCAGTTGTTATAGTAACCATATAACTGAATTTTGAGGGTGGTTTTTATGTCAATGCAACAACAAATACGTGACAAGCTAGCAAATGCTATTGCGTGTAAGCATTTAAATGTTATTAACGAAAGCCATATGCACAGTGCGGGGACTGAATCTCACTTTAAAGTGATTGTAGTCAGTGAAGAATTCGCTGGTAAGCGATTATTGCAGCGTCATCGTGAAATTAATGAAATTTTAAAAGATGAGCTGGCAAATCATATTCATGCGCTTGCTATGCACACTTACACTCCTGAGGAATTTACAGAGCACGACGGCGAAGCGCCGCAGTCACCTAATTGCATGGGCGGCTCAAAAGTTGGATAACAGGTAATAGTGGATTGGTTTGAGCAGTGAGTAACTGATCAGATCAGTTTTTTTTGTTTTAGCCTTTAAACTAGCGCTAATTTTTATTGTAAAAGATATAGGATGATCAATGGTCATTAAGCCTAAAATTCGCGGATTTATCTGCACCAATGCACACCCAGTTGGCTGTGCAGAGCATGTTCAAGAACAAATTAATTATGTTAAGCAGCAAGGAGCATTAAAAAATGCGCCTAAAAATGTATTAGTTATTGGTGCGTCTACAGGTTATGGCCTTGCATCTCGCATTACCGCTGCATTTGGTGGTGGCGCTAAAACATTGGGTGTGTTCTTTGAAAAAGAAGGCACTGAACGTAAAACAGGCTCTGCGGGGTGGTATAACACGGCGGCATTTCAAGCAGCCGCTGAAGCTGAAGGCTTATGGTCTAAAAATATTAATGGTGATGCGTTTTCTAACGAAATCAAACAAAAAACAATCGACACCATTAAAGCTGAATTAGGTAAAGTTGACTGTATTATTTACAGCTTAGCATCACCTCGTCGTACTGATCCAAATACAGGGGAAGTGTTTTCTTCAACACTTAAGCCAATTGGTAATGCGGTAACGACTAAAAACTTAAATACGTCAAAGCGTGAAATTGATGAAGTAACTGTTGAAGCAGCAAACCAAGACGATATCGACAACACCATTAAAGTAATGGGTGGCGAAGACTGGGAAATGTGGATTGACGCCCTTAAAGACGCTGATGTACTAGCAGATAACTTTAAAACAACGGCTTACACATACATTGGTAAAGAACTAACTTGGCCAATATATGGACATGCAACCATAGGTAAGGCAAAAGAAGATCTAGACCGTGCCACTGCAGCTATTAAAGCCGCTACCCAAGATTTAAATGGCGAAGCTTACGTTTCTTCACTTAATGCGGTTGTTACCCAAGCAAGCTCGGCAATCCCAATAATGCCGCTTTACATTTCGGCACTATTTAAAGTGATGAAGGCTGATGGCACTTACGAGGGCACAATTGAGCAAATTCATGCGTTATTTAATGAAAACCTATACGGTGATTCACCTCGTTTTGATGAGGGCGGACATTTATTCCAAAACTACAAAGAGCTGGAAGATGACGTTCAAGCACGTGTTCAAACTATTTGGGATAGTGTAGACACAAGTTCAATTGATGAGTTAACGGATTACGTGGGCTACCATAATGAGTTTTTACGCCTATTTGGTTTTGGCATTGATACGGTTGATTACGAGCAAGATGTTAATCCTGTTGCGCCAATTGCAAATATGATTGATTAATCTGTAGCTAGTAATGCAATTTTGAAAAAGTCGCCTAGTGCGACTTTTTTGTTTTTTAACCTTGATTTGAAAAAAAATTTGCTATTTGTTGGTTTATTTACCACTTTGGTCTAGCTTGTATTTTATTAATTGTTAATTACAAAACTAAATAAACGTTTCTCTCGTATAATTTTCATAAATACACTCGCATAGTCAGTCACAATAATGTTAAAATCAAAGCAATATGTGAGGAGTTTTTACTGCGCTGCTTGTTTGGTATCTATAGCGAGTCATTTTATAGCTTGCAATAATACAAATAGCGGCGTGGTTGGTACGATTTTTCAGTTTCTTTCCGTTAATGTAGTGCAAGTGCGTATGATCAATATAAAAAAAGGTCTGGATTTACCCTTAGAGGGCGCACCTCAGCAAGTTATTCATGATGGTTCTGCCGTCAAACGTGTAGCTGTGCTAGGTGAAGAGTTTATCGGTATGCGTCCAACCATGCATGTTCGTGTGGATGACCAAGTCAAAAAAGGCCAGGTACTTTTTGAAGATAAAAAGAACCCCGGCGTATTATTTACTGCACCAGCTTCTGGTACAGTAAAAGAAATTAATCGCGGTGCTAAACGTGTTCTGCAATCTGTTGTTATTGAAGTAAACGGCAGTGAGCAAATCACCTTTGGTTCTTTCTCGGAAACTGAGCTTAACAGCTTAGACCGTGAAAAAGCTAAAGAAGTACTAGTTCAATCGGGTCAATGGACAGCACTTCGTGCTCGCCCATTTAGTAAAATAGCGGCGTTGGATGCAAATCCTAGCTCTATTTTTGTGACAGCTATCGATACCAATCCACTTGCTGCAGATCCTGCAGTAGTTATTGCTGAAAATGCGAAAGCGTTTGAAGCAGGTTTGGCTGTTGTGTCACGTTTAACCGATGGCAAAGTATTTGTTTGTAAGCAAGCAGGCAGTCAAGTTCCTAGTTCACCTATTGCTCAAGTAGAAGTACATGAGTTTGGTGGCGTGCACCCAGCTGGCCTTGTTGGCACTCATATCCATCACCTTGACCCAGTATCTGCTAGTAAGCAAGTTTGGCACATTGGTTACCAAGACGTTATTGCGTATGGTCACCTTTTCCTTACTGGTGAAATTTACACAGACCGTGTGATTTCGCTTGCAGGTCCGCGTGTTAAGAATCCTCGTTTAGTGAAAACACAATTAGGTGCTTCATTAGATGACTTAGTAGCAGGTGAATTAGAAGACGGTGATAACCGTGTTATTTCTGGTTCTGTACTTGCAGGTGCTACGTCGTCTGGTGTTCATGCATTCTTAGGCCGTTACCACGTTCAAGTATCTGTATTACTTGAAGGTCGCGAAAAAGAATTGTTTGGCTGGATTGCACCAGGTAGTGATAAATTCTCTGTAACGCGTACATTCTTGTCTCACCTTACACCGAGTCGTTTATTTAAAATGACAACGTCTACAGGCGGTTCAAAACGTGCCATGGTTCCACTTGGAAGCTATGAGCGTGTTATGCCACTTGATATTTTGCCAACGCTTTTATTACGTGACTTATTGTCTCGTGATTTAGACAGTGCAATTTCATTAGGTGCGCTTGAATTAGATGAAGAAGATTTAGCGTTATGCACCTTCGTTTGTCCTGGCAAATACGAGTACGGCGCAGCCCTACGCGATTGCTTAACTACGATCGAGAAGGAAGGCTAAAATGGGCTTAAAAACTTTCTTAGAAGATATCGAACCACATTTTGAACCAGGTGGTAAACATGAGAAATGGTACGCGCTGTATGAAGCTGCTGCGACTATTTTTTACACGCCAGGTTACGTAAATAAAGGTTCAACTCACGTTCGTGATAACATCGACCTAAAACGCATGATGATTTTAGTGTGGATGGCGACGTTCCCTGCCATGTTCTTTGGTATGTTCAATATTGGCCATCAAGCTGCAATTGCACTTGGTAATGGCTTTGAGCTAGCGAATATTTGGCAAGTAGGTTTATTCCAGTTACTTGGCGGTGAATTAACCGTTGATGCAGGCTGGGGGGCGAAAATGTTCTACGGAGCCTGTTTCTTCCTACCTATTTATGCAACTACCTTTATTGTTGGTGGTTTCTGGGAAGTGTTATTTGCTTCTGTGCGTAAGCATGAAGTTAATGAAGGTTTCTTCGTAACTTCTGTATTGTTTGCATTAATTCTGCCTGCAACGATTCCTTTATGGCAAGTTGCGCTAGGTATTACTTTTGGTGTAGTTATCGCAAAAGAAATATTTGGTGGTACAGGCCGTAACTTCTTAAACCCTGCGCTTGCTGGTCGTGCGTTTTTATTCTTCGCATACCCTGCACAAATTTCAGGTGACACAGTATGGACTGCCGTAGATTCATTCTCTGGCGCGACTATGCTTGGTCAAGCGTTTGCTGGTACGTTAAATTACGCGACTGATATTGAGCTTTGGTGGAATGCGTTTTACGGATTCATTCAAGGTTCTATGGGTGAAACGTCTACACTAGCTGTACTAATTGGTGGTTTATTCCTAATTTACGTGCGCATTGCGTCTTGGCGTATCGTGCTAGGTGTATTCCTAGGTATGGTAGTAACCTCATCAATACTGAACACCATTGGTTCTGAAACCAATGCAATGTTTGCTATGCCTTGGTACTGGCACATGGTATTAGGTGGTTTTGCATTCGGTATGTTCTTTATGGCAACTGACCCTGTATCTGCTGCATTTACTGATAAAGGTAAATTAGCATACGGTGCGCTTATTGGCTTTATGGTTATCATGATCCGTGTTGTTAACCCTGCATACCCAGAGGGCATCATGCTAGCAATCTTATTTGCTAACTTGTTTGCACCTTTATTCGATCACTTTGTAGTGCAAGCTAATATCAAGCGGAGGTTGGCACGTAATGTCTAGTAATAACGAATCAATTGGCAAAACGCTAGCTGTTGTTGTCTCATTATGTTTAGTGTGTGCAGTTATTGTATCGCTAACATCTGTACAACTACGCCCTCTGCAAAAAGCAAATAAAGCAAAAGATATTCAAAGCAATATCTTAGCTGCTGCTGGTATTGGCAAAGTTGATAACGTTGCAGAAACGTTTGAAGCTAAAATCGAAACCCGCTTTGTTGATATGCAAAGTGGTGAGTTTGCTGAGCCGGTAGAAGATTTTGACTTTGAAAAAAGCAAATACGATGCTGATTTAAGTAAATCTTTAAAAGAGAATGGTATTAAAGACATCGCCGGTATTCAACGTATTACCAAGCGTGCGCCTGTTTATATCTCTAAAAAAGACGATGGCTCTACTGATGCAATCATCCTTCCTATTCAGGGTTATGGTTTATGGGGTTTAATGTACGGTTTTATCTCGCTTGAAAGCGATGGTGAAACTATTAAAGACATTATTTTCTACAAACATAACGAAACACCTGGTCTAGGTGGTGAAATTCAAAACCCACAGTGGACTGCAACGTGGGAAGGTAAAGAGTTACCAATCCAAATCGTTAAAGGGACTGCAGCCGGTGATGAGCATAAGATCGACGGTCTTTCAGGTGCTACATTAACGTCTAATGGTGTTGACCATGCAGTTGATTTTTGGACTGGCGAAAATGGCTTTGGCCCTTTCCTTGCGAAAGTACGTAAAGGAGCATTGAACTAATGGCTGATACTAAAGAAATGAAGGCGGTCCTATTTGGTCCAGTTTTCGCTAACAACCCAATCGCATTACAAGTACTTGGTATTTGTTCTGCGCTAGCGGTAACGTCTAGCTTAAAAAATGCATTAATCATGTCAATTGCATTGACCTTGGTAACTGCATTCTCTAGCCTTTTTATCTCGACTATTCGTAACCATATCCCATCATCAGTACGTATCATCGTACAGATGACGATTATTGCATCATTAGTAATCGTGGTTGACCAAGTACTACAAGCTTTCTCTTACGCTACGGCAAAAGAGTTATCAGTATTCGTTGGTCTAATCATTACTAACTGTATCGTAATGGGTCGCGCTGAAGCTTATGCAATGAAGTCGCCGCCATTAATGTCTTTCCTTGATGGTATTGGTAATGGCTTAGGTTACTCTGTAGTGCTACTTACTGTTGGCTTTATTCGTGAGTTATTCGGTAAAGGTTCACTATTCGGTGTTGATATTATTCCATTAGTACAAAATGGTGGTTGGTACCAACCTATGGGTCTATTGATCTTACCACCGAGTGCATTCTTCATCATTGGTTTATTCATTTGGGTACTTCGTACTTATAAGAAAGACCAAGTAGAAGCTAAAGCGTAAGGGGCGATAAGTGGAACATTATATTAGTTTATTTGTAAAAGCCGTTTTTATTGAAAACTTAGCGTTAGCATTCTTCCTAGGTATGTGTACTTTCTTAGCCGTGTCTAAAAAAGTAACTACATCAATTGGCCTAGGTGTAGCGGTTATTGTTGTATTAGGTATTTCAGTACCGGTTAACAACTTGGTTTACCATGCGGTATTAGCACCAGGTTCACTAGAGTGGCTTGGTTACCCAGAAGCAGATCTTAGCTTTTTACGTTTCTTAACTTTCATTGGTGTTATTGCAGCACTAGTGCAAATTCTTGAAATGGCATTAGATAAGTTCTTCCCACCGCTTTACAACGCATTAGGTATTTTCTTACCACTAATCACAGTTAACTGTGCAATTTTTGGTGCGGTAGCCTTCATGGTTGAGCGTAACTATAACTTCGGCGAGTCTGTTGTTTATGGTATTGGCGCTGGTGTGGGTTGGGCGCTTGCAATTACATTACTTGCAGGTATCCGTGAGAAAATGAAGTATTCAGACGTACCAGATGGTTTACGTGGTTTAGGTATTACCTTCATCACTGTTGGCTTGATGGGTCTTGGCTTTATGTCATTCTCTGGTATTTCACTGTAATAATAGCGAGGTCAATCATGGATATTTTCTTAGGCGTTGGTGTTTTTATCGCTATCGTTGTAATACTAGTTTTAATCATCATTGGTGCTAAATCTAAGCTAGTTGCAAGCGGTGATATCATCATCGGCATTAATGGCGATGCAGACAAAGCCATTAAAACATCAGCAGGTAGTAAGCTATTAGGTGCACTA
This sequence comes from Pseudoalteromonas sp. Scap03, assembly GCF_013393115.1. Lineage (GTDB taxonomy): Bacteria > Pseudomonadota > Gammaproteobacteria > Enterobacterales > Alteromonadaceae > Pseudoalteromonas. The sequence goes on from NZ_VDEU01000001.1 coordinate 1,751,060, forward strand.
TCTGAGTCAGGTATTTTCGTATCTTCTGCATGTGGTGGCGGTGGCTCTTGTGGCCAGTGTCGCGTACACATTAAAGAAGGCGGCGGTGATATTCTGCCAACTGAACTTGACCACATCTCTAAAGGTGAAGCACGTGAAGGTTGTCGCCTAGCGTGTCAGGTTAATGTTAAAAACGACATGGAAATTGAACTTGAAGAGTCAATTTTCGGTGTTAAAAAATGGGATTGTGAAGTTATCTCTAACGATAACAAAGCGACGTTCATTAAAGAACTTAAGCTACAAATTCCTGATGGCGAGTCAGTGCCGTTCCGTGCGGGTGGTTACATCCAGATCGAAGCGCCAGCTCACCATGTTAAATATGCAGATTTCGATATTCCTGAAGAGTATCGTGGCGATTGGAACCATTTTGGTTTCTTCGATCTGGAGTCAAAAGTAGACGAAGAAACAATTCGTGCTTACTCAATGGCTAACTACCCAGAAGAAGAAGGCATCATCATGCTTAACGTGCGTATCGCTACGCCGCCGCCAAGAAACCTAAGCCTACCATGTGGTAAAATGTCTTCGTACATTTGGTCACTTAAAGAAGGTGATAAAGTAACTATTTCTGGTCCATTTGGTGAGTTCTTCGCTAAAGACACAGACGCTGAAATGGTATTCGTAGGTGGTGGTGCAGGTATGGCACCAATGCGTTCACATATCTTTGACCAACTTAAGCGTTTAAACTCTAAGCGTAAAATTAGTTTCTGGTATGGTGCGCGTTCTAAACGTGAAATGTTCTATGTTGAAGATTTTGACGGCCTAGCTGAGCAAAACGAAAACTTCGTTTGGCACACTGCGCTTTCAGATCCGCAACCAGAAGATAACTGGGAAGGCTACACTGGCTTTATCCATAACGTGTTATTTGAGAACTATCTTAAAGATCACGAAGCGCCTGAAGATTGTGAGTTCTACATGTGTGGTCCTCCAATGATGAATGCGGCTGTTATCACTATGCTTAAAGACTTAGGTGTTGAAGAAGAAAACATCTTACTAGATGATTTCGGTGGCTAATACCCAAACTGATTAAATTTAGTTAAAATACCAGCCTCGTCGCATTTTATGTGACGAGGCTTTTTTATATTAATTTTTAACCTATTAAGTAGGGTTGTTATGAACAAAGTAAATACTCCCCAGGGCATAATCGCCTTATTTATAATCACGCTGACTTTACTATTATCTGGATGTGGAAAATCAGTCCCAGAGGAAACCTACTTAGAAGGTAAAACGATGGGTACAACTTACCACATTAAGTTTTACGCTGAGCAAGTTGACCCTCAAGCAGTACAAGCAGAAATCGATGCGGTTTTAGTTGATATCAACCAGTCTATGTCGACCTATATTAAAGATTCTGAAATAAACACCTTTAACCGTTTAGATGCCAACGAAGTAATGCCAATCAGTGATGATTTCAGGGCAGTTATTAGTGAATCTATGCGTATAGGTAATTCAACTAAGACCCTAGATGTGACTATGGGGCCGTTGATAGATTTATGGGGGTTTGGCCCAGATAAAAAACCAACAAAGCGCCCAACGAATGAAGCTCTGGCAAATATGATCAATAACATTGGTATAGATAAGCTGGTCCTTAACGAGCAAGGCTTAGCAAAAACGATGGCTGATTTAGAATTGTCGTTTTCAGCTACAGCAAAAGGCTATGGTATTGATAAAGTGGCTGAGCTATTACAAAGCAAAGGCATTACAGATTACATGGTTGAGATTGGCGGGGAGTTACGTATTGCTGGTACAAAACCAGACAATCAAGCATGGCGAATAGCAATTGAACAACCTGATGCTAACCCAGGTGAGCGAAAAGTACACCGTGTACTTGCACCAGGTAATAACGGTATTGCCACCTCGGGTGATTATCGAATCTTTTATACAATGGATGGCGAAACCTATACTCACCTTATTGATCCTATGACAGGGATGCCAATTAAGCATGACTTAGTTTCTGTTACAGTTTTACACCCTAGCGCTATGACGGCCGACGGTTTAGCGACTGCTTTAACGGTTATGGGAATGGAAAAAGCACAACGTTATGCGCAGCAGCATGATTTACCAGTGTATTTAATTGCTAAATCGCCTGATGGTTTAGTCACTTATTCAAGTCCTGCGTTTAAGCCTTATTTATAGTCTTTAGGTTTATATCCTTAGCATGAGGGTATATAATGTAAGGAGCTCAAATACGCTATTTGAGCTCATTTTATTGCTGAACAATAGGGGCTAAGCAATGTCACTTTTTTTTCTAACCTTTGGCTTACTTATTTTAATTGTCGCTGCGATGGCGATAGGCATGATAGTTCAAAGAAAATCGATGGCGAGTAGCTGCGGAGGCTTAGGCTCTGTAGGTATTGATAAAGCATGTGATTGCGATGATCCATGCGATAAACGCAAAAAGCGTCTAGCCAAAGAGCAAGTATGGAAAGAAAACCAAATTCTTTAAATAGATTTATTTCTGTTTAAACAAAAAACCTCTCGTAGCTCACTACGGGAGGTTTTTTATTTATATCGCCATAAATAAATCATCAGCTGATAAAATAATCGTGTTTTTATCTTGAACAGAAAACTCTCTTTGTTATACTCATGCCCGAACTTTCAGTAAGTTTTGAAAGTTCTATTGATGCTGATCAAAACTAGCTTAGCCAAATAGTGCTAATGCGTTGAGACTGTATTTCATGTCACTGTATAAGGCTTTACGGCTGCAACCTGTTTTTGTTGCCACGGTGTATGCCAAATTTTGTTATTAGTCATTTTAATAGGTTAATGTTTTTGAACTCATTTTTTTTGTTTCATACCAGCGCTTTGCTTACCTTAGATAAGTCAGTGTTGCATGAGCGCTTTAATAAAGCGAAAAGAGGCGTGAGTGTGGCTATAACATTATTAGTTTTTAATGCCGTTATGTTGCTTAGTGGCGCTATTGAGGATGCCTTTAGGCTTGAAGCATTGATCAGTGATGGCTTTTTTATAGAGCCATTATTACTGACTATTGCCGAATTCTTAGCTCATCCTATCTTATCGTGTCAGTTACTTATTGGCCTTTGTTGGCTATTGTTCCACATGTTTCCAGCGCGTCGTGCTGGAATAATCCTCCGTAAAGCAGCCTTTGCTTTTAGCGAGGCTAAAGTTCAGCAACCCGTGCAAGCTGCACATGGTTGTCGTGCTCCACCTAGCTTTACAGGTTGTCTGTTTACCCATTAATTTTTATGGGTATAGGTTACACCTGTGGTATCTAATTATTTATTCTTGCTGTAAATAACGATTACTTTCAATGTAGCTTAGTGTTTTACTCACTCTCAGCCAACCACACCTCACCCAAGTTAATTTTTATTGCGTTATATTAATGTGTTTAAAAAAGCTGGGTTGGTTCTGCTAGGTGTTTTTTATTAAGCCAGTGGTCAATACTTTATGCTTGCATGCGCTCTGCATTATTTGTAATTCAATTTTAATTAACTTGGGTTTTTATCAAATATCGTTGCTAACTATTTTTGGCAGCTAATAAAAACTCTTTAGGTTTTAGGATAGTCCCTTGTTAATTCGTAACCTTTTTAATATTGCTTTAGCTAGTATGGCGCTGATTTTATCAGGCTGTAATGGCGGGGTACTCGACCCAAAAGGGCAGATAGGTATTGATGAGAAAAATCTGATCATCATCGCCACTGTGCTTATGTTGTTAGTTGTGATCCCCGTTATTGTGATGACTTTATATTTTGCTTGGAAATACAGAGACACACAAAACCATGAAATTTACGCACCAAAATGGGCTCACTCTAATAAGATTGAGGCTGTTGTATGGGCGGTTCCTATTGTTATTGTTGTTATTTTAGGTGTGATCACCTGGCAGTCAACTCAAGAGCTTGACCCTTATAAACCGATAGAGGGTAAAGGTGAACACTTAACTGTTGAAGTGGTGTCACTTAATTGGAAATGGTTATTTATTTACCCTAAACAAGGTATTGCCACGGTAAACGAATTGGTATTTCCTGCTAATGTTCCGGTTGAATACAAAATCACGTCAGAAAGTACCATGAACTCGTTTTTCATTCCCCAGTTAGGTAGTCAAATTTACTCAATGGCGGGCATGGAAACTAAGCTGCATTTAATCGCTAATGAGCCAGGCACGTTTAAAGGCTTTTCGGCTAATTACAGTGGTGCGGGTTTTACTGGTATGAAATTTAATGCCATCGCAACGCCAACAAAAGCTGACTTTAACCAGTGGGTTGAACAGGTTAAAACCAACGCTAATAGCCTTACTCATGCCAATTATGTTGAGCTTGCCAAAGCGAGTGAAAACAATCCTGTCGCTTATTATGGCAAGGTTGATGACGGTTTATTCCATACCATAGTGATGAAATACATGCAGGCGCATGGCGATATGAACAAAAAACACCACTCGATGGGTAAACATCAGCAGATGAGTAATGAGCATCAGGCAATGGGTAATCATACAATGCCATCATCACACAGCCAGGGCGAGGAATAATCATGTCGTTTTTAGGTAAATTATCTATAGATGCAATTCCGTTTCATGAACCTATTATCATGGTGACCATGGCGGTGATTGCTATAGTCGGGCTTATTATAGCTGGATTAATAACAAAATATAAAAAATGGGGTGTGCTTTGGCGCGACTGGATCACCTCGGTTGATCATAAACGCTTAGGCGTTATGTACATTCTATTAGCGCTAATAATGCTGTTTCGTGGTTTTTCTGATGCTATTATGATGCGTGCGCAGTTAGCGCTTGCTACCAGTGGCGCGCCAGGTTATCTGCCACCAGAACATTACGACCAAATATTCACCGCTCATGGCGTTATTATGATCATATTTATGGCGATGCCATTTATGATTGGTTTAATGAATATTGTTGTACCACTGCAAATTGGTGCTCGCGATGTGGCTTTTCCATTTTTAAATAATTTAAGTTTTTGGTTTACTGCCAGTGGCGCCATTTTAATAAATTTATCACTTATATTTGGTGAGTTTGCTAAAACAGGCTGGGTTGCTTACCCACCGTTGTCGGAGTTGACCTTTAGCCCTGGGGTGGGGGTCGATTATTATATTTGGGCCTTGCAAATATCGGGGCTCGGTACGCTATTAACCGCTGTTAACTTCCTAGTGACAGTATTTAAAATGCGTGCCCCTGGTATGACACTGATGAAAATGCCAATTTTCACATGGGCATGTACATGGGCAAATATCTTAATTGCAGCATCATTTCCAATTTTAACCGCAGTGCTGGCCATGCTAACGCTAGACCGTTATTTAGATTTCCACTTCTTCACTAATGAAGCCGGCGGTAACGCCATGATGTATATCAACCTGTTTTGGGCATGGGGTCACCCAGAGGTATACATTTTAGTATTACCAGCTTTTGGTATCTTCTCTGAAATAGTGTCGACCTTCACTGGTAAACGTTTATTTGGTTATAAATCGATGGTATATGCCAGCGGTGCCATTTCTATTCTTGGTTTTATTGTATGGTTACATCACTTCTTTACTATGGGCTCAAGCGCTAATGTAAATGCTTTCTTTGGGGTGATGACCATGGTCATAGCTGTGCCTACTGGGGTTAAGTTATTTAGTTGGTTGTTTACTATTTACCGTGGCCGTTTGCGCATTACTGTTCCCGTACTGTGGACGCTTGGTTTTATGGTTACCTTTAGTATTGGTGGTATGACGGGAGTATTACTGGCAATCCCTGGTGCCGATTATGTATTGCATAACAGCTTATTTTTAATCGCTCATTTCCATAACACCATCATTGGTGGCGCAGTATTTGGCTACTTAGCCGGGTTTGTTTTTTGGTTTCCAAAAGCAATGGGCTTTAAGCTTGATGAGCGTTGGGGTAAAGCGTCATTTTGGTGTTGGTTAATCGGTTTCTTCGTAGCCTTTATGCCATTGTACGTACTCGGCTTTTTAGGCATGACGCGTCGCTTAAACCACTCTAATAATCCTGATTGGAATATCTGGCTTTATATTGCTGCGGTGGGTGCCGTGATTATTATGTTCGGTATTATTTGCCAAGTTATTCAGCTATATGTGAGCTTTAAAAACCGCGAAGCGCTTGATGATACCACTGGCGATCCTTGGAACGGTCACACCCTTGAATGGTCAACGTCATCACCACCGCAGTACTATAACTTTGCTGAAATCCCGCATGTTGATGATATTGATACATGGACTGACATGAAAGAAAAAGGCCTAGCTTATCAAGGTAAATCTAGCTATAGCCCAATTCATATACCAAAAAATACCGCATCGGGTGTGTTTATTGCTGCGAGTTTAACGGCGTTTTGTTTTGCCATGATCTGGCATATTTGGTGGCTAGCAGGGCTTGGTTTTATTGGCGCGATTGCGCTGTTTATTAACCGTGCTTACACCAGTGATGTAGATTACTACGTGCAAAACGATGAAATATTACAAATTGAAGGCGCGCATATTGCCAGTAACACGAAGGAGGTAAGCGCATGAGTACGTTATCTGCAACTCAAGGCCATGTAAATTTAGAGCCTCATAGCGTAAGTCATACGCATGAACATCACGATACCTCAGGCGATACAATCTTTGGCTTTTGGCTTTATTTAATGACCGATTGCCTTTTATTTGCCTCATTTTTTGCAACCTACGCAGTGCTTTATATGAACACCGCAGGCGGTGTATCGGGCAAAGATATTTTTGAGCTTGATTTTGTTGCCGTTGAAACTGCGGCGCTACTTATAAGTAGTATTACTTTTGGTTTTGCCATGATTGCCGCTCAAGGGCAAAAAAAGGCGCTGACGCTTGGTTGGCTCGCGGTCACTTTTTGTTTAGGCGCGGTGTTTATTGGTATGGAAATTTATGAGTTTCATCATTTAATTGTTCATGGCAATGGCCCACAGCAAAGTGCTTTTTTAACATCGTTTTTCTCATTAGTGGGCTTGCATGGTTTACATGTAACTGCAGGCCTTATCTGGATGAGCATAATGATGATTGAGGTGATTAAGCGCGGTTTAGGTAAACAAACCGTCACGCGCTTAAGTTGCTTAAGCTTATTTTGGCACTTTTTAGATATTGTGTGGATTTGTGTATTTACCGTTGTTTATTTAATGGGGGCAATGTAATGAGCCATAGCGAAACACATGCTTTAGAGCAAATGCAAAGCCAACATCATGATCAGTCACATGGTAGTGTTAAAACATACCTGATTGGCTTTGTCTTATCTGTGATTTTAACGGCCATTCCATTTTGGATGGTGATGGAGGGCGACTTTTCAAAGGTCACCACACTCTGGAGTATCGTTACTTTAGCAATCGTGCAAATTTGGGTGCATTTAAAATACTTTTTACACCTTAATTTCACCACTGATGAAGGTAAAGCAAATACCTTTACCTTCTTGTTTAGCGCGTTGATCATCGTCATGGTGGTTGGACTGTCTGTTTGGATCATTTATGAATCAAACGCAATGATGATGTATTAGAGGTTTCAGATGTTTCGTCGTTATTTAGCTGTTACTAAGCCAGGTATTATTATGGGGAATTTGATCAGCGTTGCCGGTGGTTTTTTACTCGCCGCCCGCGGTGATATAGACCCATGGTTAATGTTGGTTACCTTGGTTGGTTTATCGCTTGTTGTTGCATCGGGATGTGCCATAAACAATGTTATTGATAGAGACATTGATGTTGCCATGGCGCGTACTCGCTCACGTGTGACTGTAACGGGCGAAATGTCTGCAAAAGCCGCTTTAAGCCATGGCGTGTTATTAGGGCTAATTGGCTTTGGCTTATTAATTGCCTTTACCACTCAAGCGGCGGTATTTTTTGCCGTCTTTGGCTATGTCATCTATGTAGGGGTTTACAGCCTCTACATGAAACGCAACTCTGTTTACGGTACCTTTATTGGTAGTCTGTCGGGCGCAGTTCCACCTGTTGTTGGCTATTGCGCCGTTACGGGTGTGTTCGATATGGGCGCATTAATACTGCTGGTGATGTTTAGTTTGTGGCAAATGCCGCACTCATATGCAATTGCTATTTTTCGCTTTAAAGATTACCAAGCCGCTAATATTCCAGTATTGCCCGTGGCACAAGGTGTTAATAAAGCTAAGCGCCATATTGTGCTTTATATTGCCGTATATGCTTTAGTGGTGATGCTATTGCCAATTAGTGGTTATACCGGTGCTGCCTTTATGGCCGTTGCCTGTATCACCAGTTTTTGGTGGTTACTTATGGCACTTAGAGGGTATCGCTACAACATAGACACCACCCGTTGGGCACGCCAAGTGTTTGCGTTTTCAATTATTAATATTACCGCTTTGAGTATTGCCATGGCGGTAGACTATCAAACAATTGCGCCACAGTTAGTGGCGCTAAACTGATCTAAAACGATCAATGAACCGAGTTAATTCCCAAAGTTAACCAAAGGCTCTGAGCATTGCGAGGAGCCTTTTTTCATTCCTAAAATAAGGCCGCTATTGAGTGCTTATTGGCATCTACCAGACTTTGTTTTATTTTATTTCTTATAGCGGCTGATTTATTTTGACTGAGTTTGAAGTTACCTTGCCAGTGAGTTGGCGTAAGCTCTATAAAACTCAGGTGTTGATACATTGTATTGCGATGCTGCTCAGGCACTTCATCAATTTTCCACTCAGGCTCAAATGTTTTCTCAAAATGACTAGTAAGGGTTCGCATTACGAGATCTTTTTTTAGCTCATCTTTAATAATATGTACTTTTGCAGTCACTAACACCGATGCGTAAAGCCAGCTAGGCAATGTTTGATTATCCGCATAGGAGGGTGATAAATAGCAATTGTCACTATTAAAGAGTAAATTCACCTGTTTATTATCAAGCTTTGATAGTGGATTATGCTTTGCTACATGTGCAATAAACATATTTTCTAAAGAGTTGAATAACATAGGTACATGACAAATGTTATTTAATTGACTATTTGAGCAGGGCATAAAAATTGTTGCTAATGGAAAATTATTAATAAGCGCATGCAATTGCTCGGTATTTTTTTGCATAAAGTGCTCGGGTGGGTACATTATAATAGCTCCTCAAGTCGTAACTTTATAGCTGGCCATTGCTCGTCAATAATGCTGAATTTTGCGGTGTTGCGATATGAACCATCTTCTAGACGTCGGTCTTTTTGGGCTATTCCTTCATACTTAGCGCCTAAACGGGCAATGGCATTGCGTGATTGTTGATTGTGCTCATGGGTATTAAAACTAATCCGTACTAAATTAAGTTGATTAAATGCATATCTCAGAAGTAAATATTTTGCATGCGTATTTACGTATGTTCGCTGTGCAGTGAAGCTAATAAAAGTATGGCCAATTTCAGCGCTTAAGTTGTTACTGTCTAACCTAAATAAACGGGTTGTGCCAACAACTTGCTGTGAATGTTTATCAATAATGGCAAAAACCACTTGCTCGTTTTGATTAAACTGCGCGCTATGTGTAAACCATTGCTCCAACTTAACTTGGGTTTGTGTGTAATTACTTAATACCCACTGCCAAACTTGTGGGTGTTTACCTGCTTGATATAGACCCTCGAGATGTTTGAGTTTAAGTGGCTCTAAGGCAACCTTGTTGGTTTGATGAATTTGCGTTGTGAACATTATAAGCCCCATATTTTGCTATTTATTCATAACAAATGTACGCTTTATTGGTTTGTTAAAAACAACCAAAATTTAATTTTTACCTATACCAGTTTGGAAGGTGTTTATGCAGCCACTTAATATAAAGCTCACTAGCCAGAGTAAAGCTAAATACCTGCAAATAGCAGATGCACTTAGGGAGTCGATTATAAAAGGGGACATTCTCGCTGGCAGCAAACTCAGCTCTGCACGCGATATGGCACAAGCGTACGGATTAAACCGTCATACAATAATGAATGCCCTACAACTTCTTGTCGCAGAAGGATGGTTGGAATCCTATGAACGATCAGGCTACAGCGTTACCAATACATTGCCTATTCAAAACAGTATAAACACTGCCCAGTCTCAAGCATTGGCTCCTAAGCCGTATCGATTTGCTACCACGCTTACGGTGTCAGAACCTACAATGGACTTAAATCACTATGCTTATAACTTTGCTGGAGGCTTACCCGATTTAACACGCTTTCCCTATAAAGAATTTAAACGCTCTGTAAGTCATGTGTTTAATCATTTAGATACCAGCCAATTTCACTATGGCAATGTGGCTGGGGAGCCTAATTTAAAATTGCAAATTAGTCATTATTTACACAAAGCACGAAACCTAAAAACAGCCGACATTCTTATGTGTAATGGCTCTCAAGAAGCGCTTTTTTTAGTATCAAAAGCCTTTATTAATAAAGGCGATTATGTTGCAACCGAAACCTTAGGTTACCCGCCTGCTCGTAAAGCATTTGCAGCATGTCGCGCGCAGCTTATAGATATAAAACAAGATGATGAAGGGTTGTGTGTTGATGATTTTAAAACTCAGCTTGAACGCTATCCCATTAAACTTCTGTATTTAACGCCACTGCATCAATACCCAACGACGGTGACCTTATCACCCACCCGGCGCTTACAAATTTATCAGCTGTGTTATGCCCATAATGTGATGATTATTGAAGATGACTACGACCATGAATTTCACTACCGTTGCCAGCCTTTGCAACCCATGGCTGCCGATGACCCCGCAGGCATTGTGATATATCTATCAACGTTTTCAAAAATTATGTTTTCAGCAGCAAGGATTGGCTATATCTGTGCAGCGCCTGGGGTAATCGCACAATTAACCGCATGGAAGCAGCTAACGAACCATAAAAATGATGTGGTTATGCAATTAGCTGTCGCACACTGGATGAAAGAAGGTGGTTTTGAACGCCATTTAAAGCGTATGACAAAGCTCTATAAGCAGCGCTATGAAGCGATGGGTGATTATCTAACGCAGCTGCAATTATCAGGCTATCCAATTGAATATATAAAACCCGACGGTGGCATGGCGATGTGGGTTAATTTAAATAAACCGGTGGACCAATTAAAGCAAGTACTGCAAAGTAAAGGCGTGTATGTACAGGTTGAGCCTGAATTTTACTTTAAAGACTCAGAACGTAGCTTAATACCTAAGCAACACAGTTATGTACGTTTAGGATTTGCTGGGCAATCAACTTTGGCGATGCAAGCTGGACTTGAATTGATTGCTGAACACGTTTTCAAATAAAGCTTATTTGCTTAAGCTTTCAGCATCATAAAACATCGGTTTCAATGTGCCACAATTTATAAACTTATAATTGAGCTCACCAGCAGAGGGCACTTCAGTTGAGGTGCGAAACTTTTGTAAACAGGCACCACTTAAATCAACAAACATAATATGATGATAGCTTGGTGGCTGAGTTATTTGGTGAATGTAAATGCGCTCGTTATTTTTTAGCGTAACCATGTCGTACTGTTGCCATTTCGA